>NZ_JBXWSM010000008.1:0-98836 GCF_059613405.1 Ruegeria sp. BHSA118 | reverse complement strand
AAATCCTTTGCAACCTGCTTCAGTGAAGGGCGCGCAAACCCCCGATGCACCCGTAGCGCAGGCCACAACGCTGCCCCCAACATGCACAGCCGCGCCAGGACCGAGGCGATTGCGGCCCCATCCAGCCCCAGCCCGACCGCAAAGATCAGTATCGGGTCCAGAACCGCATTCACCACCCCGCCGTAGATCGTGGCCATCATTGACCTCCGCGCATCGCCATGGGCGCGCAACACGGCCATCGCCGTCATCGCAATGGACATCACGAACATGGTCGGAAGGATGATCGACACATAACGCGTCGCCAGCCTCAGAACCTCTCCTTCCGCGCCAAGCAAGGACAGCAGGTAGCTGAGATTCAACAAGACCAGTCCCGAGGTCGTCAGCCCTGCAATCAGCCCGATAACGGCCACGCTGGACGCGTAATGCCGTGCCTGTTCAGCCCGCCCGGCCCCGAGTTCGCGCGCAACCAGCGCCCCGGCGGAAATCGACAATCCGATATTGATCGCGTTGGTAAAGAACAGCAGCGTCCCGGCATAACCTACCGCTGCCGCCAGCGCGTCGTTGCCCAGCATCGAGATAAAGACCATATCGACAAAATCGACAGCAAAGATCGCCATCAATCCGATGCTGGTGGTCAGCGACATGCGTGTCACATGCAGCATCAGACTGCCGCTCAGAAACACCGCTTTGCCTGCCGATTGATCCGCCAAAACCCCGTTCGCCCCATCTGTTCGACCCCGGTGGGCCTTTGATGCCGTTGCGCCCAACAAGGGAAAGCCCCGGCCAACGCTGAAGCAAACTCACGCGTTTCCGGGGCATTGTACACAAGTTATTTTACGGACCGGCTGAACCCACAGGGATCAGACAAAACGGTTCACGTAGTTCTCGAGGATTTCCTGGCGTCCCGAGCGCGGATCTGGATTGAGACCCTCGGCCAGCACCCGCGCTGCAATCTCGTCAAGACCAGAGGTCAGCATTGCCTGCGCCTCGGGCGTATTCCAGCCTGCGTACCGATCAGCCAGCGCTTGTTCCAATCCGCCATCTTCGATCATCGCAGCGGCCGCTTTCAGGCCCCGGGCGCAAATATCCATCCCGCCCACATGCGCAGCGATCAGGTCTTCGGCGTCGATGGATTGCCTGCGAAGCTTAGCGTCGAAATTGGTACCACCCGAGGTAAACCCGCCTGATTTCAGAATGTGGTAATAGGCCAGCGCGACTTCGGGAGTGTTGTTGGGGAACTGATCCGTATCCCAACCCGATTGATAATCGTTCCGGTTCATGTCGATGGAGCCCAGCATCCCCTCAGCCGCAGCCACCGCAATTTCGTGTTCGAAGCTGTGCCCCGCCAGGATTGCGTGCCCCTGTTCCAGGTTCAGCTTGACCTCATCCTCAAGGCCGTACTTGCGCAGGAAACCGATACAGGTTGCCGCATCGAAATCATATTGATGCTTGGACGGCTCCTGCGGTTTGGGTTCGACAAGGATCGCACCTTTGAAGCCGATCTTGTGCTTGTACTCGACCACCATGTTCAGGAACCGACCCATATGATCCAGCTCGGTTTTCATGTCGGTATTCAGCAGCGTCTCGTAGCCCTCGCGTCCACCCCACAGCACATAGTTTTCGCCCCCCAGTTTGTGGGTCGCGTCCAAACAGGATTTCACTGTGGCGGCGGCAAATGCAAAGACATCAGGGTCGGGGTTGGTGCTGGCACCGCCCATCCAGCGACGATGGCTGAACATATTGGCCGTACCCCACAGCAGCTTGGCGCCGGATGCCTGCATCTTTTCACCGACATAATCGGTGATCTCGTTCAACGTGCGCAGATTGTCGGCGAAGTTCCCCTGCTCAGGGCGGATATCGGCATCATGCCAGCAGAAATAGGGCTGTCCCAGAATCTGGAACATCTCGAACGCGATATCGGCCTTCATCTTGGCACGGCCCATGTCATCCTGTGGGTGCCAGGGGCGCTCGAAAGTGGGGCCACCAAACGGATCTCCCCCCTCCCACGCGAACGAGTGCCACCACGCCACGGCAAAACGCAGGTGTTCCTCCATGCGCTTACCCATCACGATCTCGTCCGGGTTGTAGTGATGGAATGCGAGCGGGTTTTTACCGTTCTCGCCCTCGAACTGGACCTGCTCGATCCCCTGAAAGAAACCGCTCGTCATCTCATTTACCTCATTCCGTCTTTTCGCCGGGCTTTTTGCCCAGAATGATCATCGACAACAGATCGTCATCGGTGACGTCCGCGATATCGACCGTTCCAACCAGTTGCCCGTTTTTCATGACCGAAGCCCGGTCGCACAGCTCCATCACTGCATGCACATCATGGTCGATCAGGAATATCCCTATCCCCTGCGCCTTGAGCTGTTGAATCAGGTCCGCCACCATCTGTGTTTCGTGCGGGCCAAGTGCGGCTGTGGGCTCGTCCATGATCAGGATACGCGCATTGAAGTATACCGCCCGCGCGATGGCCACCGACTGCCGCTGACCGCCGGATAGCGCCGAGACCGGGTCATTGAACTTCTGAAAGTTCGGGTTCAGTTGCGCCATGATCTTGCGGCATTCGGCCTCCATCGCGGCATCGTTGACCAGACCAAAGGGCGTGACCATTTCGCGGCCCAGAAACAGGTTTGAACTTGCATCCAGATTGTCCGCCAGCGCCAGCGTTTGATAGATCGTCTCGATATTGTTGGCACGCGCATCGCGGGGGTTGTTGATCTCAACCTTCTTGCCATCAATCAGGATCTTGCCGTGGTCCATCTGATAGGCCCCGGATAGCACCTTGATCAGGGTGGATTTTCCGGCCCCGTTGTGGCCCAGAAGGCCCACAACCTCGCCCGGGTACAAGTCGACCGAGACACGGTCCACCGCCTTGATGCCCCCGAAAGAAATCGAGATATCGCGCATTTCGACAAGCGGAGGCTGGCCGGACCCACGGCCCGAAGTTTGGTTCTGTGTTTCTTGAGCTTGCATCATTTCGCCCCCAGACGTTTGCGATAGACGATGTCGATATAGACGGCCAAAACCAGAACGGTGCCCACGACGATGTTCTGAAAGGGTGCGTCCACGCCAACCATGGCCATGCCCGATTGCAGCGCCTGCATGATCAGCGCGCCTAGAATCGCGCCGTAGATCGTACCAATACCGCCGGACAAGGCGGTGCCGCCGATCACGGCAGCGGCAATCACGCGCAGTTCATCCAGCGTTCCGATATCATTCGAGTGGTTGGCCAGACGAGCTGAGGCCACGACTGCCGACAGCGCGCACAGGAACCCCATCAGGGCAAAGATCTTGACGGTCATCAAACGGGTGTTGATACCCGACAATTCGGCCGCGTCCGGGTTGCCGCCGGTGGCAAAGATGTAACGGCCAAAGCGGGTTTTGCGGGCCACAACAGTCAAGGTTACTGCCACAATGATCAGGATCAGGACCGAGATCGGAATGCCGTAGCCAACAATCAGCCCCTCGGGCATGGTCTCGCCGCGCGCTTCGAACATGCGTTCAAGACGGCGGGTCGGGATGGCATAGCTGTTGACGATCAACACGTACCCCATGATGGCAAGGCCGATGATCCCGGCCAGCGTTGTTTCAGCCCAGACCGGCTTAACAGGGAATCCATGAGCCGCTTTGGACCGGCGACCGCTCCACAACGCCCAGATCGCAACAGCGGTGGCGGCAAGGCCGAACAGGAGGCTGACGGTTGTTCCCAAGGTTCCGTTTGTCCCCCCGAACATCAGAAACGTGCTGTCCAGCGGGCCGATCGTCTGGCCGTCGGTCATGTACCAGGCGACGTTGCGCCAGACCAGAAAACCGCCAAGCGTCACGATAAAGGCCGGGATGGTCAGATACCCCACCATCCAACCGTGGAAGGCACCGATCAATGTGCCCACGGCAAGGCCCACCACCAACGTGATCGCCCACGTCGCAGGGTGATTCAATCCCATGCCCAGAACATTCGGCAACAGCTCGGTCTGTGTCATTGCCATCACGGCAGAGGTTGTCGCAAGAAGCGCGCCGACCGAAAGGTCGATGTGGCGCATGACGATGATGAACACCATGCCGCAGGCCATGATCGCAACCGAGACGGTCTGGATCGACAGGTTGAACAGGTTTCTGGGCGTCAGAAAGCGGCCATCCGTCACGATGTTGAAGCCAATGCACAGGATGATGAAGGCGCCGATCATGCCCAATAGCCGCATGTCCAGTTCCAGTTGCTGGAACAGGTTGGCCTTTGCTTTTTGGGGTACCGGCTGAGACGAAGTTTCGGTCATATCCGATCTTTCATGTTCAGCTATGATCTCTGGCCCGGCCTTGCGGGCCAGAGACGTTATGGTTTGGAGACTTGACTTAGTTGCAGGGTGCAGGGCCGTTTTCGACGCCCTGGCACAGGTCTTCCAACGGAATCCAGCCAGCATCGACCACGACGGACAGGTTGTCTTTGGTGATCGGCACAGGCGCCAGGAAGACCGAATTCATCTCGGTGCCGCCGGGCGAAGTCCAGCTGATCGCACCTTCGACATCCGCAGGGCTTGTTCCGTTGCTCAACGCAACCGCGATTTCACCGGCAGCTTTGCCCAACTCACGTGCGTCTTTCCAGACCGAGACGGTCTGCGTGCCCTTGGCAACACGGTTCAGCGCCGCGTGGTCACCATCCTGGCCCGAGACTGGAATGCCATCCATGCCTTGTGCGGTCAGTGCAGCAACAACGCCACCAGCAGTACCGTCATTCGAGGCCACGACGGCATCAACGTTGTTTTCGTTCGCAGTCAGGATCTGTTCCATGTTGCGCTGCGCGTTCGCAGGCAGCCAGCCGTCAGTATAAGCCTCGCCCACAATCACAATGTCGCCACTGTCAACGGCGGCCTGAATGATCTCTTGCTGACCACCACGCAGGAAATCCGCGTTCGGGTCGGTGGGCGAGCCCTTGATCATCACATAGTTGCCTTTCGGCATCGCTTCAAACACCGCGCGGGCCTGCATCCGGCCAACTTCAACGTTATCGAATGTCAGATAGAAGGCACGATCATCTTCGATCAGACGGTCATACGCGATGACCGGAATGCCTTCGTCTGCCGCCGCCTGCACTGCCGGGCCGATGGCCTGGGAATCCTGCGCCAGAATGATCAGCGCATCAACGCCTTGGGCGATCAGACTTTCAATATCCGACAATTGCTTGGCAGAAGAAGATTGGGCATCCGACGAGATGTATTCCGCACCGCCCGCTTCCAGTGCAGCCTTGATCGCCGCTTCGTCGGTCTTCCAACGCTCTTCCTGGAAATTTGACCAGCTTACACCGACCGTGGGCTCTGCGAACGCAACTGTCCCCATCAGGACCGCCACTACAGAGGCGCTGAGAATTCGTTTCATGATTTCCTCCCGGTTTCATTGAGCCATCGTTTCATGATTCGTGGCCCCGATAATTCTGAGTAGCATATTTATTTCAGTCGGTAAAATATTTATGCTATCGGTAACTGAAAAAACCACCTAGGTTGAAACAGGGATCAGATTCGCGAGGGCAAGATGCTGAAAAGCAAAGCTTCTTCAAATGCCACGGACCAAAGGAACATCACTCGCCTGCGCGTTCTGGAAAATATCCGGGCCAAGGGAGCCATTTCGCGAATCGACATCGCAAGCGCGTTGGAAACCAGCCCCGCGACCATCACGACCGCCACTGCCGATCTGCTGTCTGCCGGTCTGATTGAGGAAATAGAAAGCGAAACACCTTCGAAATCAGCGCGCCGCGGCAGACCGCGGGTACAGCTGAAACTGAATGGCGCATCACATCTGATCGCGGGCGTGAAAGTCGCCCGCCAGCAGGTTTCAGTCATTCTCGTGGATTTCGAAGGAACCGAAATCACTTCGTACACGCATCCGCTGGACCAAGCCCGAATGGCACCGGATGCGTTTGCCAAGAAGATCCGCTCCGTGCTTGATCAGGCCTGCGCCTCGGCAAACCGATCCCTTGCCGATTTGTCCGGTGTCTGCATCGGCATCGCCGGCCTTATTGATGCAAATCAGAACTTCGTGCATTGGTCATCTTCGCTGACGGAACGAAATGTGGATTTGAGCCCGCTGTTGTCCAAGGTGCTCCCCTGCCCTGCCTTCATCGAAAACGACGCCAACCTGGTCGCAAAGGCGGAACAGCTTTTTGGATTGGGAAAGGGGCTGAAGAATTTTTTGGTTGTTACGATCGAGCACGGCATCGGTCTGGGCATCGTTCTTGACGGCAAGCTTTATCGTGGTGAACGCGGATGCGGCGCAGAATTCGGGCACCTCAAAGTACAGTTGGACGGTGCTTTGTGTCAGTGCGGGCAACGCGGATGCCTGGAGGCCTATGTGGGTGAATATGCCCTGATCCGCGAAGCCACGATCGCCAGTGAAGCAACGGATCCCCGCACTCTTGTCGATATCCTCGCAGCAGCAAAAGCCGGCGACGCCCGATCCATTTCCGTTCTGGCCCGCGCGGGCCAAATGTTCGGAATGGGAGTTTCGAACCTGATCAATCTGTTCGACCCCGAGTGTATTATCCTGTCTGGCGCCAGAGGCCGCTTTGATTACCTGCATTCAGACGAGGTGATGGCACGTGTCCAAAACGGCGTCGTCAGCGTCGACGCGCCGTTGCCCGAAATCAAGGTCAACCACTGGGGTGATTCAATGTGGGCAAAAGGGGCAGCGGCTTATGGTATTGAACAAGTCTCTATCCTGAAGGTCAGGGAACTGGCGTCTCATGCGAGTTAAGATGGCAATCTTGCTTACGGCAGGTTCCGCTGCCGCTGCGGACACCGTTCCACCGCGTTTTCAAAAGGTGGAAACCCCCGGCCATGTTTACGATGGCGGCTGGGAACATTTTGTCGGCGGGGGTGTCGCGGTCTTTGACTGCAATGATGACGACC
The DNA here is from genome assembly GCF_059613405.1 of Ruegeria sp. BHSA118. Taxonomy (NCBI): domain Bacteria; kingdom Pseudomonadati; phylum Pseudomonadota; class Alphaproteobacteria; order Rhodobacterales; family Roseobacteraceae; genus Ruegeria; species Ruegeria sp. BHSA118. The sequence goes on along the minus strand of NZ_JBXWSM010000008.1, from coordinate 91,940 downwards.
GCCCTGAAATGTTCGTGGCAGGCGGATCAAACCCAGCGCAATTGTTCATCAACACATCCGACACAGAGGTCCATTTTCTTCAGGATACGCCCGACCATCTATCCTTGACCGGTGTGACCGGCGCATACCCAGTGGACATTGATGGCGATGGGATCCTGGACCTTGCGGTCTTACGCGTAGGCAAAGACCTGTTGCTGCGCGGCAAACCGAACTGCGCGTTCGAGCCGTTCACGGCACTAAGTTTTCAATCTCAGGACCATTGGACCACCGGCTTTTCCGCGACTTGGGAAAGCGGGCAAACCCTGCCAACACTGGCCTTTGGGACCTATGTCGACCGAAGCAACCCGGATGGACCTTTTGAGGCTTGCGGGCCAACTCTGCTGTACCGGCCGGAAGAGAGCGAATATGGCGACCCTGTCCATTTGCAACCCGGTCATTGTTCCTTGTCGATCCTGTTTTCCGACTGGGCGCGCACGGGCCGCGCGGATCTGCGTGTCAGCAATGACCGCCACTACTATGTGCGTGGCGGGCAAGAGCAATTGTGGGCCATGGAAGACACCCCGCACCTGTACAGCCAGGCCGATGGATGGCTGCCCTATTCGATCTGGGGCATGGGGATCGCATCGCGGGATCTGACCGGTGACGGGTTTTCCGATGTTTATCTGACGTCCATGGGGGACCAGAAATTCCAGGTTTTTGACCCTGCATCAGATGGACCGACATGGCGGGATGCGACCTACGACCGTGGAACAACGGCACACAGGCCACATGCAGGAGGAGACGGCCGCCCCTCGACCGGCTGGCATGCACAGTTCGGGGATGTCAACAATGACGGGCTGGACGACATTTTCGTTGCCAAAGGCAATGTCGAGCAGATGCCCGACGCGGCGCAGAACGACCCCAACAACCTGTTGATGCAGACCGCCGACGGTCAGTTTGTCGAAACAGCATCACAAGCTGGTGTCGCGTCCATGGCAAAGTCCCGCGGCGGGGCCCTGGCGGATTTCAACGGGGATGGATGGTTGGATTTGGTGGTGGTCAATCGCGGCTCGGACCTTGAGGTTTTCCAGAATGAACCGACGACCGGCAACTGGCTCATGATTGATCTCGGCCAGAGCCATCCCAACAAACAGGCAGTCGGCAGTTTTATCGAGGTCAGGACGACCGGGGGCATTCAAACCCGTGAAGTGACCATTGGCGGGGGGCACGCCAGCGGAAGTGCCGGGTTCCACCACTTTGGTCTGGGAGACCTCGAAACCGCAGAAGTACGCGTGATCTGGCCTGACGGTGAACATGGAGATTGGCAGAAGGTAGATGCCAATCAGGTGATCCGCCTCGGCCGTTGATCACTGATCGACGGGCAATCCGCTGGGAACCGATTGGGGAACACCCAACCGCACTGCCGGATCTTCCAGCGTGCCCAGAAAACTCAGGATGGCATCGACCTCGTCATCACTCAGGTTGATGGGCGCCAGATCGTTCGAAGCTGCTATCGCCTCGACATGCCGGGGATCAAGCAAAGCCTTTTGATCCTCTGCCCCGAAAAACTCTGGCAGATCAGCCATTTCGATGGCGTAGTTGCGCAACGCGGAAACCGGATCCAGATGATGACGCACGACATCCTCAAGCCGTGCGTAGGCACCGCTGTGGCCATATGGCGCCGTCAGGGTCACGTTGCGCAGCGAAGGCGTGCGGAATGCGAACGCATCATCCTTGTCGCCCGTGACGCGCAGTCGCCCGTCATCCCGCACATGATTTTCGAAACGGGCTGATTTTCCGGGGCCGATCTGAGGCATGGCGATGGAATGGGACCCGTGATCGGTCTGGAACCAGCCGGAATGGCAGGCACTGCATCCAGCCTTTCCGTAAAACAGCGCCATCCCCAGCTGCGCTTGTTCGGGCAGCCTGTCTTCGCCTCGCATCGCACGATCAAACAGGCTGTTGTCAGCCCGCCACTCAAACGCGATGAAATCGGCAATGACATTGGCGATTGCGGTAAAGGTGATGTCTTCTCCGGGCGCAATGTCATCAAATCGCCTTTGATACTCTGGTATCGCCGCCACGCGCGCGGCGATCAGATCCCAGGCGCCACCCTCTTGGGTCAGCAAGCCGAGACGTACAGCCTTGCTCACCTCGTTTTCGGAATAGTGCCCCGCCATTTCGTCAGGTGACAGCACCGGAAACATCGCCTGCGCCGCCAAAGCCGATTTGAACCCCGGCCTCATATGCGTCCCCAACGGGGTTCTGATGCCATTGGGCTGTGACGGATCCGCCTCGAGGCGACCGTCATGGAAAAACGTCGTGAATTCCAGCGCCCCGAGGTTCCACATCGCGGGCGAGTTCCGGGGAATGCGCTGTTCGGGTCTGTTGTCTTGTGTGACCTTGCGCTGACCACCCAGCCCGACTCCACCTTCGCCGATACCCAGTGAAAGCCCGTCGGACGTTCCCAGTTTCGGATGATGACAGGTTGCGCAGCTGATGTTCTTGTTGCCCGACAGGATCGGATCATAGAACAGCAGTTGCCCCAACTCTGCGTTTGCAAAGTCAGGTTCGATGAATTCAGGTTTCGGACCAAGGTCTTGCGCCTGAGCAATTGAAAGCGACATCCAGATGCCTACGGCATGTGCTGCAATCTGAAGTCTCATGATCGTTCCTCGGATATCTCAAGTGTCAGTGTCTGTTGATACGGGTTGTCCGGCGTATGGATGACGGACGGGAACGCAGGGACATTCACGGCGTTCGGATATCCTGACGGCTCAATGCACAGCCCCGCACACGGGCTAAATCGGCCTGACAGATGTGCCCCGGCATAGACCTGTGCGCCGGGTTGATCTGAATACAGGTTCATCCTCAATCCCGAAGGTGCCCTGACCTCTGCGACCGCATGATCATGGATTCCACCGTCATCAAACGCAAAATAATGGTCCAGCTCGCGCCCCTCTGGCCCGACGGTACGTGACAACGCGAAATCTGGCCCACTTTCGCCGGCAGCGGAGATATCTCCGGAAGGAACGGAACGCGCGTCCAGCTCCAGCACCCGGTTCGATCTTAGCCTGAGCCGGCAGTCCAGGATATCCTCAGGACAGCCCAGAGTGTAATAATTGTGCTGCGCGATGCTGATCGGCGTTGGGCGATCCGGGCGTGCCCTGATCGTATAGATCAGACGCGGACAGGTCAGTTCGACATGCACCTCGAACTTGACTTCACCGGGAAAACCGCCTTCACCGTCAGGTGAAGTAAATGACAGAACCGCCTGATTTGGAGAGGTTTTCACGATATCCCAGTATTTGCGCGACAGCCCGCTCGGACCACCATGCAGCGTGGTCGGCCCTTCGTTTGCCGTCAGGTGATGATCGCGCCCCAGCAATGCAAACCGTGCCCCGCCGATGCGGTTGGCCACTCGCCCGACCATCGCGCCAAGGTAGAACGGGTCCGACAGGTAATCCTGCGGGTTTTCGTAGCCCAATATCAAAGCTGTTTCGCCAAACCACCAGCCTTGCGTGATTGCACCATAGTTCAACAGGGAAACGGACATGTTGCCGTCTTCCAGAAGGACCTGCTCGACAGGCATGGATTTGGGATTTTCCATCAGCGCGCGGCCAGAGGGGACAGAGCAGCATAGTATTCACGATACCGCTGATATTCCGCCTCATATGCGCCGGTCAGTTCGACACGCGGTTCAACACGCTCAGCGACTTTCGGGGCCAGCATGACATCCTTTGGGTCGGTGCCGTCCACCGCACATGCAGCAAGACGCGCCGCGCCTATGGCTGCGCCGAACCCACTTCCATCGGGCACAGCAAGCGGCGTGTTCAGAACCGTGGCCAGCGTTTCCAGCCAAAACCGCGACCGCGCCCCGCCACCGACGACCAGCAGACTTTCGGGATTGGTGCCCGTGCTTTTGAGCGCCTCCAGACAATCGCGCATGGCAAAGGAAACCCCCTCTGTCACGGATTGCGTCAGGTCAGCGGGCTCCGATGCGATATCCAGCCCCAGGAATGCCCCGCGTATATCGCTGTCGTTGTGAGGCGTCCGTTCACCGGACAGGTACGGAAGGAATGTGATCTTTGACGGCCCCTTCACCGAATCCGGCAGGGTCGACGCCAGCGCACCGACCGGTTGACCGAGATGGCGCGACAGCCAGTTGAGACTGTTGGTGGCCGACAGGATCACACCCATTTGAATCCAGCGATCCGGAACCGCATGACAAAAGCAATGAACCGCTGTTTCCGGCGCGGGCGCATAGCTTTCCTTTGCGACAAGCAACACACCCGACGTGCCCAAGGAAAGAAATCCGCTGCCCTCGCCAATACTTCCGATACCGCAGGCCGCCGCCGCGTTGTCACCGGCCCCGCCGGCAACCACGACCGGCCCGGTCAGACCCCATTGCCTAAGGATATCCGACCGCAGCTCTCCGCCTGCCGAACTGCCTTCAACCAGCTCTGGCATTTGGTCCCGGCGCATGTGGCTTAGATCCAGCGCGGTGTCTGACCATTCACGTTTTCCAACGTCCAGCCACGCCGTACCGGCGCTGTCGGACATGTCGCTGACATAGGAACCGGTGAGCCAGAAACGCAGATAATCCTTCGGAAGCACCACTTTGGATGTCTTTTCAAACACGTCACGCTCGTGTCTGCGCACCCATTCCAGCTTGGGTGCGGTGAAGCCCGGAAAAACGATGTTCCCGGTGATCGCGCGCATCGACGGCAGACCATCCAGCTCCGCAGCTTCCTGCGCTGATCTCGTGTCGTTCCAAAGGATACAGGGCCGCAGCACATTGCCATCCCGATCCAGCAACGTGGCACCGTGCATGTGGCCGCTCAGACCGACGCCGCGCACCGCAGAAAATGCAGCACCGTTCAACGCGCGCAATTGGGCAACGACGTTCTGGCAGGCTTCCACCCAATCGGACGGATCTTGTTCCGACCAGCCGGGATGCAAAATCGATGTCTCGACACCTGCCTCGGCTTCGGCGACGACTTTGCCCTCTTCGCTGACCACAATTCCCCGAAGACCTGACGTCCCCAAATCCAGACCGAGATACACGCGATTTCCCCCTTCGTATGCCGCACGGATCGCGGGCGCTAAAAAGCGCACCCCAAGCCGATGTCAGACCTTACCAGCACAGTTTGCGCTAACACAACAATTCCAAACAAGAGATGGCCGGTATTTTTGCGCACCGCCTCACACACCGCGCGAGATCATCGGCAAACCCGATCATGGTTTAACTGAACTCAGCTGGACCGGAAAATTTTTCGAATTGCCTGACGCGGATTTCACGTAAACAGTTCAATCAGCTCTCAGCCCGCTGATTTCGTTTTGACTGACCCTCTGGAAACGAAAACAGCCTCAGGAAGGAATGCGTCGAATGCAGTCACATGCCAAGGTTGTCGTCGTAGGAGGCGGATGTGTTGGGGCTTCGGTTCTTTATGGCCTGACGCAGCATGGATGCACAGATGCAGTCATGCTGGAGAGGACGACGCTGACCTCCGGCTCTACCTGGCATGCGGCGGGTCTGCTGGTCACCTTCGTGCGGTCCCACAACGTTTCGAAAATGACGATGGAGACCATCCGTATCTATTCCGAAGTCGAAAAGAAGATCGGCGCTTCGGTCGGGCTGCGTCTAGTGGGCCAGTTGCGCATCGCCAATACGCAGGAACGCTGGGACGAGTTCCTGTCCTATGTCTCGATTGCCGAAGCTGCCGGTGTGCCCTGCAAACTGCTGACGCCAGGGGAAATTGCCGAACTGCACCCTCTGCTCAAACAATCGGAACATATTCGCGGCGGCATCCTGCATACCAAGGACGGCTATGTGAACCCGGCCGACATCACCATGGCGATGGCCAGGCTGGCGCGCGAGAAAGGCGTCAAAGTGTTTCAGAACACCGAAGCGCTGGCCTATGAAAAACTGAAAAACGGTCATTGGAAGGTGACAACCAATCAGGGTGAGATCACTTGCGAACATCTTGTCTTCGCGACCGGAAACTATGCCCGCGAAAACGCGCGCCGTGTTGGTCTGGATCTGCCTTGCATTCCAATCGTTCACCAATATTGGACAACGGAAACCGTTCCGCTGCTGAAAGAACGCCGCGCGCAAGGGTTGCCCGAGTTCCCGATCCTGCGGGATGAAGATTACGGTGCCTATCTGCGCGAAGACGTGGGCGGCATTCAGTTCGGCCCGTATGAGTTCACCAAAGACCTCAAGCTATTTGCCGAAGACCGCGTACCGCCTGACTTTGGCGCCGACCTCTTGCCCGAAGATTTCGACGCGGTCCAAGCGCAGTGGGAACGTGCCATCGCGAGGGTTCCAATACTTGGTGAGGTGGGTATCAAGGCCAACACCCGAGGTCCGTTCCAGATGACACCGGACGAGTTGCCGCTTGCGGGGCCTGCACCGGGGCATGAAAACCTGTGGCTGGCCGAAGGCATGCCCGGCGGCATATTGTGGGGTGGCACCGTTGGTGAACGCCTGGCCCGCTGGATTGTCGATGGTGATCCGGGCATGGACATGTCCGAACTCGACCCGCGCCGTTTTTCGGATTACGCGTCCAAACGGTGGACCATGGACAAGGTGCGCGAAACGTGGGGAACCCACATGAACGCGCACATTCCCGGAGAAGATTTTCCCGACGCGCGCCCGATGAAAACGATGGGGTCCTACGATCTGCTGAGCGCGCATGGCGCGGTCTGGACCAGCTTCAACGGATATGAGTTTCCGCGCTGGTTCGCCAAATCGCGCGAAGACGCTGTTCCGGAACATTCCTTCCGTCGCACCAACCACATGGAACGCGTTCAGGAAGAGGTGCGCACCACCCGTGACGTGGCCGGATTCATCGAGATGTCGCCGATGACCAAGTTCACCCTGCGCGGACCCGGGGCCGCCAAATGGCTGGATGGCCTTATGGCGAACAGGCTGCCCAAAGTGGGGCGAATGACCTTGTCGCTTTTGTTGAACCCAAAGGGTGGCATGGATGCGGAATACACGGTCGTCCGCTATGGCGAGAACGATTTTTACCTGGTTTCCACCCCGAACTGGCGCGCCTACAACTGGGATCAACTGCGACGTTTGCTGCCCGATGACAGCTCTGTCCTTCTTGAAGATGTTTCAGAACAACTGGGCGTGATTGCTCTGGCAGGCCCCAAGGCACGAGAGATCCTGCAACCGTTGACCGACAATGATCTGTCGAACGAAACCTTCCCCTGGCTTTCTGCGCAAATGGGTGAAGTGGGGTACGCCAAGGGCGTTCATCTGCTTCGCGTGTCCTATACCGGCGAGCTGGGGTGGGAACTGCATCACCCTGTCGGTTACAACCGCCATCTTGTCGACCTGCTGTTGAAGGCCGGTGTTAAACCTTTCGGGCTTGAGGCACTGGAATCCATGCGCCTTGAAAAATCCTATCGCGCCATCAATCGCGAGATTTGCAAGGACATGACGCCATACGAGGCCGGCCTCGACCGGTTCGTGGTAACTGATGGTCGCGCCTTCATAGGCAAGGCCGCGCTTTTGAAACAGAAAAAAGATGGCGCGTACCGGCGGTTGGTAACGCTGAAACTGCCCTTTGGCGAAACATCGGTGATGTTTGACGAGGGTGTCTATACTCAGGGCAAGCTGATCGGCCGTGTCACCTCGGGCGGGTTCTCTTATTATTGCAACCACGACATTGCGATGGCACTAGTGCCACAGAACATGACGGCGCCCGGAACGAAAATGCAGGTGCTGGTCCACAATGAAATGCGCGACGCCGTGGTTATCGACACATGCGCTGTCGATCCCGCAAACACACGCCCGCGCGCTTGAGTGCGAAAACAGAAAGACTGGACTCGAACCAATGACCGAACAACCGACAAAAACGCTTTCACTTGCCGAAGTTCGGGACTTGGCCAAATCGGTTCTTGTTTCGGCCGGAGCGGACACGCGCAGCAGTGATGTACTTGCCGATATCGTCACCCGGTCTGAACGGGATGGCCCGCGCAGCCACGGGTTGCGCATGTTGCCGGTCTATGTCCAAAGCTTCACGTCCGGCTATGCCAACGGGCACGCGAAGCCCAAGACCGAAAAGGTTGCCCCGGGCGTTTTGCGCTGTGATGCCGACAACGGGTATTATCAGGTTGCAGCGGCAGCAGCCCGCGAGGACCTGATCGCGATGGCCCGGGAAAACGGGATTGCCGCGTTCACCTGTGCGAACTGCCACCATCTGGGTGCGTTACGGTTTGACACCGAACCTTTGGCCGAATCCGGCTTGGTGGCCTTTGCCGTGATCAACTCGTTATCCATGGTGGTTCCGCAAGGTGGGGTTCGCCCGGTTTTCGGCACCAACCCCATGTCTTTTGCCTGCCCGCGTGACGGCGACGCGCCCGTGGTCTGGGATCAGGCCTCGTCCATGGTGGCCCTCATGGATATCCGCATGGCCGCCGCCGAGGGGCACGACCTGCCCCACCCTGCCGGTCTTGATCCCCAAGGCGAGCCCTCAACAGACCCGAATGCCATCCTTGAAACCCGCAGCCTTTTGCCGTTCGGAGAGCATAAGGGGGCCGCGATCGCCTTCATGGTAGAAGTGTTAGGGGCCGCGCTGGCCGGTGGAACCCTGTCCGTGGACAACGAAGAACGCGAATCCTTCGGCGCCCTGAACATCAAAGGTGGTGCGACCCTGATTGCCATCGATCCCACCCGGTTCGGCAACGCGGCCTTCAACGAATATGTCGCCCGCATCTGCGCCGAGATTTCCGGCAACGGGTCCGCCCGGGTTCCGGGCGACGGTCGCCTTGAAAAACGGGCAGCCGCCGAAGCCCATGGCATCGACGTGAGTACCGAGGTTCTGGCCGCACTTGGCTGAAACTGAAATCACCCGCCATCAAATGGCCGGACGGCACCTGCCCGGCTTGCCAACCACGCTACTCAATGGCCGCCGAAATAGGCCTCGAGCAGGCGTTTGTCATTTCTCAATTCGTCAGCTGTACCCGACGTCTGCATCCGCCCGGACTCCAGCACATAGATGCGGCTGGCAAGCGACAGGGCAAAATTGGCATTCTGTTCCGTGATGACGACGGTCAGCCCGTATTCCTTGTTCAGCTGACGGACGACTTCGGCAATCTCGTGACAGATTTTCGGGGCAAGACCGATCGTTGGCTCATCGACAAGCAGCAGTTCCGGGCTGGTCATCAAGGCCCTGCCAAAGGACACCATCTGCCTTTCCCCGCCGGATTGGGTCGACGTCTCCTGCCCTTCCCGTTCTTGCAGGCGCGGGAAAAGCCTGTGCACCATCTCAAGGTTGTTTTCGATGTCGTCTCGTGCGGTGAAGGCCCCCACCATCAGGTTGTCGCGCACCGACATATAAGGAAACAGGTTGAATCGCTCGGGCGCATAGCCCACCCCGTGACGCACGATTTCCGAAGGGCTTCGACCGGCAAGGCTGTGCCCGCGCAACCGGATGTCGCCTTCGTTTTTCACAAGGCCCATGATGCTGTCCAACAGGGTGGATTTACCTGCACCGTTCGGGCCGACCACGGCGACAATCTCACCGGGCTGTACCGTGATCGAAATATCGGTCAACGCCTGGGCCTTGCCGTAAAACGCGGACAGGTTCTCGATTTCCAGATAGGACATCAGACGCTCCCCAGATACGAGGCCTGAACGGCCGTGTCGTTCATCACGTCGCTGAACGCGCCTTCGGCAATCATGGTGCCCCGCTCGATGGCGATGGCGCGGTCGATCAGCGGTTCCAGCGCAGGCAAATCATGGCTGACGATCAAAAAGGTCATCCCGTCTTTGCGCATGGATTGTATGAGATCGGATATCTGCGCGATTTCACCAACTGTCAGACCCGCAAACACCTCGTCCAGCAACATGACACGCGGTGCCGTGGCCATGGTTCGGGCCATTTCGAGCTTGCGAAGATCACCCATGGCCAGTTCGGCGGGTGAGCGGCTCAGATCCGTTTCCGTGAACCCGACACTCAAAGCAAGTTCTTTTTCCCTGTCCGTATCCGGCCGCGAAACGATCATGCGCCATATGTCGTCCGGCATCAGACCCACCCTGATGTTTTCTGCAACACTCATGTCGCCGAACGGCCGAGGTATCTGATAGGTTCTACTGACCCCGGCCCGGATACGCTGAGGCGTCGACAGTGCCGATATCTCATTGCCGAACAGCTCGATCGTACCGCTGTTCTGCCGCAATTCGCCCATGATCTGGCTGAAAACCGTTGTCTTTCCCGCGCCATTCGGACCGATCAGGCCCAGCGACTCCCCTTCTTGCAGGGAAAAGGACAGATCATTCGTGGCCACCAGCCCGCCGAACCGTTTGACAAGACCGGAAACTTTCAGCGCAACGGTCATGCCAGCCCCCCTTTCCGCAGTCTTTGAAAGCCGCGTTGCACAAGTTCAACCAATCCCTTTGGCTGATACATGTAGAGAAGCAGTGCGATGGCACCGTAGACGAAATACCGCTCAGCCCCGGGAAGCACAGGGCGCAGGTATTCCAGAAGGAACGTCATGAAGAACGCACCGATCATGGGGCCGATGATGGTCGATGTTCCGCCCAACAATGCCGCCACGATGATGGTGAAAAGAAAGTTGATGTCAAACAGTGCGCGGGGCGCAAGTGAGCCCAGGTAATGGACATAAAACGCCCCGCCCAGACCGGCGATGAACGCGCTGGTCAGAAACGCAAAAGCCTTCAACCGCGTGGTGCTGAGACCCGAACCACGCACGCTTTCTTCATTCATCCCGATGGCGGCCAGTGCTGTTCCCAGCCGTGTTTTCATCAGCAGCCACATGCTGACCGCAACGCTGAGCATCAAGGCCGTGGACAGATAATAGCCGTTTGCCGCGCCGCGAGTCAGAGTTTGAATTCCCGACATCCCGCGCGTGCCGCCGGTCAGATCCGGGCGGATCACCTGAACCAGCTGATAGAGCAGTTCCATGAAGGCCAGTGTGACCAGCGCGAAGTAGCTGCCGCGAATGCGCAGAGCGGGCAACAACACAACAAGACCCGCGATCATTGTGACCAACACCGCCACAGGGATTGAAATTTCGACCGGCACGTCAAACCGTTTGGTCAGGATGGCCGTCGTGTAGGCCCCGATACCGATCAGAAAGGGATGCCCGAAACTCACATACCCGGTCCTGCCCGACAGCACATCCCAGCTGATGGCGAAGATGGCCAGATAGTTGGCAAAGATCATCGTGCGCAGCGTCCCGTTCGAGACGATCTGGGGCAGCAGCAGCATCCCCGCAATCAGGCCGCCCCAAAGGACAAAATGAAACCAGCGCAGACCCATGCTACAACTCCTCGCGGCCGAACAGGCCCTGCGGTCGCGTCACCAGCACGCCGATGATCAGCAGCATGGTGAAGACGCCGCGCAGTTCCGGCGCCAGAGTGGCGACAACGATGACTTCGAGAAAGCCGACGATATGAGCAACGACCAGCGTGCCGATGATCGACCCGATACCGCCCACAATGACGACGGCCACCGAGATGATCAGAGGTGCAACCCACATTGACGGCGAAAGCTGCGTATAGCTGGCGAAAAACACGCCGCCCAGCGCGCCCAGTGCCCCTGAGATACCCCATGTGATCAGGTTGATCCGATCCGGGTCGATCCCTGAAATCGCGGCGCCCTTGGCGTCCATCGACACCGCCTGCATCGCTCGCCCTGTATGTGTCAGGCGGACAAAGGCATACAGGCCCAGCAAAACGGCCCAACTGATCAGCGTTGCGATCAGGATATTATAGGTGACGGAGGCTCCGGCCACGTTGATCACGCCCGGCACGATCGGCAACAGGATCTTGCTGCTGTCGCCAAAGACAAGAACGATCCCGGCCTGGATCACGACCGCCAGGATCAGCGTCGATATCTCGACCGCTACGTGATCCCCTTTCAGGGTCTTGACGATCAGGCGGTATTTCAGAACCCCCATCAGAACGCCCAGAACCACGGCCACCGCAACGCCCATCAGTTTTGGCATTCCCAGGGTCTGGGACACCCAGAAATACATGTACCCGCCGACCATCAGATAGGCACCGTAGGCCAGGTTCAGGACCCGACCGATGCTGAAGATCAGCGTGAAACCCATTGCGATAAGCGCATAGAGACCGCTGAGCAAAAGCCCCTGGATCAGTATTTGCAACATGTAAGGATCCCTGGCTGCGGGTGCGCGCGCTCGCGCACCCATTTCAAGCTAAGCGAACGGACAGGTTACTGTTTGACCCAGCTTGGCAAAGTGAATTCACCCGTCGCGTATTTCTCGGGATAGACAACGGCGGCGGTGCCGTCCTCGTACCACTGGACCACGACCATTGACGGCGCGGCATCGTCGAACGGCTCGGACAGGTCAAAACGGATGTTGTGCGGGTAAGTCCGGCCTGTCACAGGCTCTACCTCGTCATCGCCCCAAAAGGCGTAACGCAGCCACAACTGGCCATCCAGTTCCAGAACCAGATCCTGTTTCTTCATCGCATCGGCCCAGCCTTCGACATTGTCGAAACCACCGGCCTCTTCGGCTGCGGCCATCGCCTGTTTCAGCCCATGATAGGCATTGAACCCGTTGAAATGCGGCAACAACGGGCGGCTGTCATACTTCGCCTGATAGGTATCGACAAATTTCTGGCTGGCCGGATCAAGCCGGAATCCAACCGAAGGGATCGGAGACAGGGTCGAGATACCGCCACCGGCACCGCCCGTATCTTCCCAATATTCCATACCCAGCGCAGCGACGTTCACGCCCGTCATCGCCATCGGCACCTGAAGCTTCACATATTGCGATGACACAACCTGCGAATTCACCGACGAGACCTGATAGATGAAGTCCGCCCCGCTATCCTGCGCGCGGCTGAAGATCGGAGCGAAATCGACGGTGGCGACATCATAAGTGATGATGTCCTTTACCTCGATACCCGCAACTGGTGCAAGCGCTTCGGTGACAAGGCCGGTGATCGCCTCGCCAAAGGCCGTATCTTCCGCCAGAATGACAACGGAATCCCACCCCATCTTTTCCTTCAGAACATCCGCGCCAAAGTTGATGTACAACGTGGCCAGCGCCTCATCCGAGGCGATGTTCATGAAATAGGGCGCCATGCTTTCAGGGTCTTCGACCACCATGTCGATGATGCCGATATAGGATGTCCAGGTGTCCAGCGTCGGAATCCGGTATTCCTGCATGCGGGGCAGCCATCCCAGCGACACATCGTCAATCGAGCCCGAGATGATGAAATCAACCTCTTCCGTTTCCGCAAGATATTCATAGGCCCGGATGCCCTCGGTCGGATCCTGTCCGGTATCCGCCGAGACCAGAGTGATCTGTTCGCCCATCACGCCGCCATTTGCGTTGAGCTCTTCAATCGCAATCTCGGCCCCGCGCAGCGTCGACAATCCGGTGTCCGAGGAAAGCGACCCAATGAATCCTACCTTGATTTCCGCTCCGGCCGCCGAGGCCATGAGCGCGATGCATGTTCCGCTGAGCAGCGCTGTCTTGATCATCACATTAGCTCCCTGTGTCTCATTATGCCTTCTTGTATTCTGTATACAGTACACAAGAACATGACTCGATCAATTCCTTTCTTGAAGACTCATGTTCAGAATCCGCTGATTTTGCCGTTTTCATCGTGGATCACGGCATCCACGTCGATTTCCACCATCAGCCCCGGCTGAGTCAGCCCAGCCTGAACAGCCGTCAGAACCGGATCGATCCCCTTGAAAACTTCGCCATGCGCTTGGGCGAACGCGCCCGCTTGGGACAGATCGGTCAGATAGGCGCGCACCCGCCCCACATGTCGCAGTTCGGCGCCAACCTCTTTCAGTGCTTCCTCGATGCGTGACAAGATATAGAGGGTCTGCGCACCAACGTCCCCGGGCGCGTGGATGCGGCCCGTCGGCTCGATGGCCGTTGTTCCGGCAACCCAGACAAAGGGGCCGATGCGTTTGGCCCGAGAGTACGAGGCCACCTCTTCAAACCGTCCGCCGGATTTCCAAAAGCGCAGGGTCACAGGCCCAGCCTCACCCGGATCGCATCTGCCGCGTTTTGCAATGCCGCGTTTTCTTCGGCGGTCAGCCGCAGTTCCTCGACCTCAACCAATCCGCCTGCACCCAGATGGGCTGGCACGCCCAGAACGACACCGTCGATGCCGTATTCCCCGTGCAGCATGACCGAGACCGGAACCGGGCCTGTCCGCGCGCCGCGAATGTGATCTATCAATTCGATCGAGGCATGAGCCGGGGCTATCGTTGCAGAACCTGACTTCCGAAGCGCGACCACCTGACCGCCCCCTGTGATCGCATCCTGAACACAGGCTTCGATCTGTTCTCGGGTCAGAAAAACATCCAGCGGACGGCCTTTGATCCTGGCGCGGCTGGGGATCGGGGCCATTTCGTCCCCATGACTGCCAAGCGTGAAGGCTTCGACGTCCGCGGCTGTGACACCTGCGGCCATCGCCAGCGCGTTACGAAACCGGCTGCTGTCCAGCGTTCCTGCCATACCCAAAACCTTTTCGCGGGGGAAACCTGTTGCACGCAGCATCTCGACTGTCATTTCGTCCAGCGGGTTGGTCACCACGATCACGATGGCATCAGGCGCGGCTGACCGGATCGCTTCGGCTGACTGTCGGATCACGCGGGCATTCACATCGATCAGATCGGCACGTGTCATGCCCGGTCGGCGGGCTCGTCCGGCCGTGACGACAACCACATCCGCCCCGGCCACCAGATCCATCGCTTCGCCACCGACACATCGGGCCCGCGCACCGGTGATCCCGGACGTATGATTGAGGTCCAGCGCAGTCGAAGCCGCCAATCCCGGAGTGATGTCGATCAGCGCAATTTCATCCGCCATGTCCGCCATTGCCGCCAGATGCGCGATATTGCCGCCAACACCCCCCGCCCCGATCAAGGCAAGCCTGCCCAGCCTGCGGGCTTTGCGCGGAGCACGCGTCGGGGCAACCCATTTGGGTGAGCGGCGGTACAGCACCCGGCGCATGGAAACAGCACCATCCGTACGCGGCGGTTTCGGTCGCTCCAGCGGGCCATCCACTAAGGCGATACCAACACGCTCTGCGGTTTCACGCGCAAGGGCCGTCACGATATCACCCGGCAAAACCTCGAATACGATCCTGCCGCGGCGGCGCGCATCCTCGACCGCATCCGAGCCTATGACGCGTGGGGTTGCCATCAGCCGTCCTGCCCGTCCACCGCCTCGATTGCTCGCGTCGCGGCCTCGACGGCGGTTTTGACCGAATTTTCAGATCCCGAGATGAACAAGCGACCAAACCGCCCCACCGCTCGCACCTCGACGATGTCAATCTCGGCGGCTTTCTCGGCCTCGTTCGCGGCAATCGAGATATAGGCGGCTGGCGCACATTCCACGATCCCCAACGTCTGCCCCGGCACGATCAACGCGCCCTTGCGCCATTTGTTCAAAAGCTGCGCCTGATAGGGTTCGACACTTGTGATGATCTGCGTGGAACTGATGGCAGGCTTCAACCGGTCTGTCATGGAAGCCCCAAGTTCGGCCAGCATCGCGTCCCGTGCAGCGGACACTTCGGCGTTTGAAGGCGAGCGGAGGATGAAGAAGCCGAATTCGCGCTCGACCATCTGCGTCGTCGCTTCGACCGAGGACGCCTTAAGCGCCCGGTCGATCAGTGAAAACACGCCATTGCCCGGCGCGAACTCTCCGATCAGCACGGTGTCACCGGACAAAGGCACTGACCCTTGCACCGTCGCGCCGTTGTAGGCAGCGAATTTCGGTTGCAGGTTGTCGATCTGCATCAGCGCCCGGATCGTGATCTCGCTCATGCGCCATACTCCTCGTAAATGTCGCGCCAGGGTCTGCTTTCATACGCGACCCGCTTGATGTTGATGAGATGCAGGGCGGTGACGTTGTCCGAGGTGATCGACCCCGACCACGTACCGGTACCCAGCATGAAAGAAGGTTCAAGGTCGGTGGAATACCCCATGCCGCCCATGATCCCCGGCGTATTCACCAGGACCCGCCCGGTAGGTACGGTGGAAAACCGAGCGACCACCTCAGGATCATCGGAATGGATGACCGAGGAATGCCCCCAACCTTCGAATTTGGCAATGGATTGCGCCAGTTCGATGCCGTGATCGGTGGACTTCGCCTCGTAAAAGGCCAGCACCGGGTTCAGCTTTTCGGCCGAAAGCGGGCGTTGCCACCCCACTTCGGTTTCTTCCGACACCAGACAGCGCGTGCGCGGCGGGATCGAGAACCCCGCAGCATCGGCCAGCGCCTGAGGGCTTTGGCCGACGCGTTCGGGATCCATTGCCCGAACACCCTTGAAGATGACCCGAGCCAGCCGATCAGCCTCGGCCGGGGTGCAGAAATAGGCGCCTTTGAGTTTCAGTTCATGGCGCAGATCGCGTGCAATTTCAGGATCGGCAACCACTGCCTGTTCACTGACACAGGCCGTGCCATAGTCGAAGCTTTTTGACGTCACGATCATCTCGGCAACTTCGGACAGATCGCGCGCCTTGGACTTGTGCACGTAACACGGCACGTTCCCCGCCCCGACTGCAAGCGTCGGTTTGCCGCTGGAATAGGCGGCCTTGACCATGGCAGGGCCACCTGTCGCCATGACAACCGACGTGCGGCGATGCTTCATCAACTCGGCGGTGCCCTGAATGGTCACGGCGTCCAGGCATTGTATCAACCCCTTGGGCGCGCCCATCTGTTCGGCAACGCGTGCCATGATGCGGACGGTTTCCTTCCCGCATTCCACGCCGCGCGGATGCGGGGCACAGACAACGGCATTTCCCGCCTTCACCGCAGACAGAACCTTGTAGATGATCGTGGATGTTGGATTTGTCACCGGAATAAGCGCCGCAACCACACCCATCGGCTCTCCGAAGGCCGCGATCTTTGTCGCGTCGTCCCGCCACAACAGGCCCAGCGTCGTGACGTCCCGCAGGTAATCGGCGACCGACAAGGCGTTGAACAGATTCTTGACTCGCTTGTCTGCTACGTTGCCGTACCCGGTTTCCTCGACCGCCAATTGCCCCAACCGTTCGGCTTCGGGTTCGATCGCCCGAGCCATGGCATCGACGATGGCATCCACCTGGGCCGGGTCGGTGCCGAGAAAGGCGCGATAGGCTTCGAAAGCCGTTTCAGCAGCGCGCCGCGCGGCGGCGATGGATTTCAGATCAGCGTCCATCACGAAGCTCCGGTGGCAATGGTGTCAAAGATACGGCGGGCCTGTTCGACATCGCCTGCGGAAATTCCGATGGTTTCCAGCCTGCGCCCGGATGCGGCCACGTCAGCACCCAGGATACGGTCTGTCATGCAGATCAGGCTTTCCGTCAGAGGCGCAGTCAAACCTGCGAGCTTTGCGGCTGAAACTAGGGGCACCAATGATCCCAAGACACCATCGCGCATCAACTGGCGCGCGGCATGCCGGTCCGGGACCGGACGCGCGCCCGCCCCCCGCTCGGCGCCGGCATAGGTCGCGATCCAGTCATCGGTCTCGGGCAGGTTTCGAACGCCAAAGGCCTTTGCGACCTGCCGCCTTTCGCCAGCCAACCCGTGGATCACCTCATGCTGATCCGGCCCTATGAGCACAGAGAATGTCCGGTTGCCTTCCAGCGGCACCCCGCCCATCGGCACATCCGGTCCACCGGACCCCAGCCCCGCGCCACCAAGGATCAATGCGGGTATCTCGACCGCTGCGGAAAGATCGGCAAAGCCTGAGGCCAGAACCGAATCCAGCGGGTGGATGTTCGAAAGATAGGGTTGCAGCGCTTCAAGTACGTCGGTGCGGCCTCGGGGCAATGTCGCAGCAGCCATCGGTGCCGCCTGCGTCAGGGTCAGGCCCGCACCTTCGGCCTGGTACCAGTATGGCAGGCCCTGCGCCTCGACCAGAGTGACGTCCGCGGTGCAGCCGCCTATTCGCAGCATCCAGACCGCTTCGACCGCACCCAGAGAGCGACCGGGCGCCAGAACAAGCACCTGCCCATCGTGCAGATGATCGGCCAGCACCATCGCATAGGTGCGCTGTTTGTGGATCGGTCCGGTCAGAAAGATCACCTGTGCGTCCCGCACTGCTGCATCCAACTCTGCCGTGGTGCGGATTGAAGGCCCGTCGCGATCCACCTGATACGTGCCCACAGGCCCCTCGCCGCGAATGCCAATGCCCGAGGATTGGGTAAGCAGTGACAGTTCCGCCCCATAGGCCGAAAACAGCGTAACCTCAGCCCCTTCGGCCAGACACAGCGCTGCCAGAAGACGGGCATCCGGGCCGCCACCCAATACTGCAATGCGCTCAAACCTTTGGGCAACGGGCGCATCCCGTGTCGCGCCACGTGTCACCGCGCGCGTGAAATCCTCGAAACCGGCTGACATGGTACCTCCTCAAAGGGGTTGATCAGGCCGACGACCCGGCACCCAGCCCGTCGATGATTGCCTCAAGCTCATCATGCGGCCGTGCGATCACGTGAACCGAGACCACCTCGCCCACCTTGTTGGCCGCTGTGGCGCCTGCATCGGTGGCGGCCTTGACCGCGCCGACCTCGCCGCGCACAAGCGTCGTCACCAGCCCGCCGCCAGCTTTTGTCTGACCCACAATGGCAACGCTGGCTGCCTTGACCATCGCATCCGCGGCTTCAATCGCGCCGACCAGGCCGCGTGTTTCGATCATGCCCAGGGCCATCTGCCCCGCCACTGGTTTCGCCATTTTCTGTTCCTCCAAAAATAGATGTTTCGCGTATTGTGTTTCAGGTCGTCGAGACGCGGTCGATCACCGCGATGATGGCCATGTCCACAGGGACCGTGGACAACCCGGCCGCCATACGGGCCGCAGACCCGCTGACAACCAGCACCGTGTCCCCGACCCCGGCGCCGCAGGTATCGACCGCAACCCGCGCGGGATCGATCAAGCTGCCCTTGCTGTCGACCAGATCCGTCACCAGCAGCTTTGCTCCGACCAGCCTGGCATCCTTGGCAGTTGCCGTGACAGTTCCAGCGACCTTGCCCAAGTGCATCAGAACGCCCTCAGGTAGCGGTCCAGTTCGACCTGTGTGACCTGTTGATTGAAGAATTCTAGCTCTCGCTCGGCCTGTTGCAGGACCAGTTCCCACTGCATTTCACCCATGACATCGCGCAACCATTCCGATCCGCGCGCCAGGTTGATGGCGGTTGGCAAATCGGTGGGAATTGGATCTCCGATCCCTTCCTCGTACCCGTTGCCGGTCGTCGGCTCCGAAGGGGACAGCCCCTGTTCGATCCCGTCAAGCCCGGCGGCAATCTCGGCCGCAAGCAACAGATACGGGTTGGCGTCTGCACCGGCATCGCGCTTTTCCACCCGCACGGCACTGTCCGAGCCTTCGATGACCCGGATACCAACCGTCCGGTTGTCATAGCCCCAGCTCGTGTTGATCGGGCAGAACGTATAGGGCTGGCGACGGCGATATCCGTTGACCGTACCGCTGCCGCAAATCGCCGTCTCGCACATGCGCTTTTGCAGGCCTGCGATGAAGGATTTTCCGGTGTCGTTGATCTTGCCGTTGTCGGCAAAGGCGTTTTTACCGTTTTTCCACAGCGAGTAATGCGTATGAAACCCGTTGCCCGATTGATCAAAAAACGGCTTGGGCATGAAAGTCGCCAGATAGTCGTGCGCGATCCCCAATTGGCGGATCAGAGATTTGAACAGAACGACACGATCCGCAGCTGCCAGAGCTTCACCATAACGAATGTTGACCTCGATCTGGCCGGCCGCATATTCCGGGTTCGACTGTTCGATGGGAATGCCACATTCGTTGATCTGCTGACGGATCGGGCCAACGATGTGTTCCATCCGGGCGGCGCGGCCCAGGCCGTAGACCTGGATGCCCGTGTCGCGGGGCTGGCCGGTTTCCGGGTCCAGCAGATAGAATTCCAGTTCCGTGCCGACATTCACCTCGAACCCCATGTCGCGGGCCCGGTCCACCTGCCGCACCAAAGCCTGACGCGGATCGATCGGCACCGGTTTGTGATCCATGCCCTCAGCGCGGCCAAAACAGACGGCCACTCCCGGCTCCCACGGGACTGCGACAGGCTTTGTCATCGGGAAGACATGCATGTCGGGGTAACCGTTGTCGAAATTGACGTAAGGCGTATCCCAGACGTCGCAGGTCATATCGATCGCCAGCAGCGCAATCGACAGAGCATTGCCGCTTTTGCAGACATGATCCCAATGGCTGGCCGGAATGCGCTTGCCGCGCATGATGCCGTTGAGATCCCCGACACCAAGAATGACGGTATGTGTGCCCTCGGGCAGATCAAACCCCGAACTCATTTGCGCGTGCTCCCTGTTTTTAGCTTTATAATTGCTGTATTCTGTATACAGTATTCACAAAGCCAGTCAGGAAACAAGGAAAATCTGCGCCATGTCCAAAAGCTCGGTCATCGTTGTCGGAGGCGGCATAGTCGGCGTCATGACAGCGCTTACACTGCAACGGCGCGGCGAGGCCGTGACATTGATCGACAGGTGGGAGCCGGGACATTCCCGTGCATCTTCAACAGATTACAACCGGGTGATTCGCGCCATATCCGGGCGGGACGAGTTCTATACGCGCTGGGCGCGCGAAAGCCGCCTGCGCTGGCTGGAGCTGCAAGCCGAAAGCGGCCAGAACCTGATGTACGAATGCGGCGCCTTGATTCTGGCGACGGCGGGGCATTGCGACTGGGAAGACGCAACTGCACAGACTTTCGACCGGGTCGGGGTACCCTATTACAAATTCGGTCGGTCGGATATCGAATCGCGGTTCCCTCAGTTTAAGGTCACCGACATCAAATATGCGCTGTTCGAACCCGAGGCCGGAATGCTGATGGCGCATCGATGCGTTCTGACCGGTTTGGATCTGTTCCGAAAGGCAGGAGGCAGAATACGGCGCGGTCGCGTCACCACGGATGGATCGGAACGTCCGATGCTTGACGGCGAACCGCTCGAGGCCGATCTGATCATCATGGCAACCGGCCCATGGATGGCCGACATGTTTCCCAGAACGATCAAGCCGATCTCGACCGTGGTTGGCGTCAATGTCCTCTACACCTCGACACCCGACGGGGCGGAAGATTTCGACATGAGCCGGATGCCCTGCTGGATCGATCACGGGCAAGGGTCATTTGGTCTGCCGTCGTCCGAAGGATCCGGCGTGAAGGCGGCGGTTGTCATCCCGGACAAGATCGATTTGGACAATGATGAACGGCTGATCCGCCAGGAAACGCTGGGCCGCACACGCAGCTATATCCGCCACCGGCTTCCGGGTTTGGAGGGGCAACGGGTCGTGGATTCCAAGTTCAACCAGATCATTCTGACCCCAGATACACATTTCATTGTCGACTGGCACCCCGAGCATGAAAACGTGCTGTTCGCCGGCGGATGCTCTGGCCATTTGTTCAAGCACGCCCCGGTGTTTGCAGAATTTGCAGCAGGCGTTGGGCTGAAGGATTTCGGGACCGCAGACCGGTTCAAGATCAGCGGCCGCAGAAAGCTGAGCCCGAAGGAAAGCCCCAGCGGACGCTAACCATCCATGAGGGCGCGATAAATTCCAGCATTCGGGCATTTGCCCTGGGGAAGACGCGCGCCCGCCCGGATTGCGTCGCGGCAGGTTTCAGCCTGAAGGCAGTGCCCGCA
Source organism: Ruegeria sp. BHSA118 (assembly GCF_059613405.1). Classification (NCBI taxonomy): domain Bacteria; kingdom Pseudomonadati; phylum Pseudomonadota; class Alphaproteobacteria; order Rhodobacterales; family Roseobacteraceae; genus Ruegeria; species Ruegeria sp. BHSA118. The sequence goes on along the minus strand of NZ_JBXWSM010000008.1, from coordinate 70,324 downwards.
TTTTTCCGCCAGTTCCAACCCCAGCTCCGGGTGCGCGTTCAGGTCTGCCTCGGTCAGTCCGAATTGTCCGGCCATGGCAAGTATACGCTCTCGTGCCTGTGGTGCGCCCGATCGCAACATGGCCAGATCCGCGCGGGACAAGCCAAGGTCTGAAAGCTCCCTGTCGCTCAGGTTTTCATCCCGAGGTGAACTGACGATCCGCGCTATTTTCTGAAAGAAATCTGTGTATCCCGACATCTCGCGGCCTCCTCCACCACGTTATGGATACAGTATACACCGTATTTCCAAGCCGGAATTGATCAGGATCAAGCGGGTTCTGGGGCCTTACGGCCGACCACAGGCATTGCGAAACAAGTCAACCGCTTGCGCGGCGGCCAGATCCTTCGGCACATGCGCCATTTCGATCGAGGCCAGCCCCTCATCCGCCTCTTGCGGTGCAAGGAACACGTCGCGCCCGCGTACGAACAATTCACGCAGATGGCTTGCCCGGTATTCGGGATGGAATTGCACGGAACGGGCCGGGAAATCATAATCCAGGGCCCCTACCGGGCAGTGATCCGCCGACCCTGTCACCTGCGCCGAAGGCGGAACCTGCGTGACCTGATCCTGATGCCAGACAAAGGCATCAACACTGGCCTCGCCATAGTCAAAGACTCGTGCGCCGACGACATTGCCGATCTCGGCTTTCTCGGCCTTGCCCCCATAGACATCCGCCATGATCTGATGGCCAAAGCAGATGCCGAAGACCGGCTTGGCATGGTCCCGGCACAACTCCAGGAAATCGCGAAGGGGCCGCATCCAGTCCGTGTCATCATAAACGCCGAATTCGGACCCTCCGACAACAACCCCATCAAAATCCCCGAGCTGAGGCAATGGCATGCCGTCGACCACATCCACCGTGGAATATCGGGCTTCAGGCAGATGTGGTTCAAGCCATGCGCGGATTTGTTGGGCCGTACGCGGCAGCCCCTCAAGCAGCGGTAATGGATGCAGGGTCAGCTCAAGAAGCGCGATCCTCACCAGTCGAAGGCCCGGTCGATGCCGGCCATCTTGACGCCGGTAAAGGCCGAGGCTTGAAAGCTGAGCGCGCGCAGATCTTCGGTTTCCAGATTGTGCACCGAAGATTTACCGCAGGCCTTGGCAAGCGCCGTGATCTCCATTGTCATCGCGGTCAGATACCGCGCGATGCGCTCTGCACCTGCATGTGGATTCATACGCGCCTCAAGGTCAGGATCCTGCGTTGCGATCCCAACCGGGCAACGGCCTGTATGGCAGTGATGGCACGCCCCCGGCGATGTTCCCAGCGCCTGGTAATCGTCCAGATATCTGGGAGTGTTGCATCCCAGCGCGACCATCGCGGCATTCCCGATCATGACCGCATCCGCCCCAAGCGCCAGACATTTGGCCGCGTCCACACCTGATCGAATACCCCCTGCGGCGACAAGCGAGACCTTCCCGCTCATCCCGCACTCATCCAGCGCTTCGCGTGCCGCGCGTATGGCACTCATGGTCGGTATACCCGTGTGATTCAGCAGCAACTCGGGTGACGCACCGGTGCCGCCTTCGGCCCCGTCCACCACAACCACATCCGCGCCCGCCTTTGCAGCCACGGCCACGTCGAACCGCGGCCGCGTGGCCCCCATCTTGATGAAGATCGGCACCTGATAGTTCGTGGCGATCCGCAATTCCTCGATTTTGACGGCCAGATCGTCGGCCCCAAGGAAATCGGGATGCCGGATGGTGGATCGCTGATCGACCCCTTCGGGCAAAGTGCGCATTTTGCTGACCCGCGGGCTGACCTTCATTCCCAGCAGCAGACCGCCGGTGCCCGGTTTGGCCCCCTGCCCGACCACAAGCTCGAGCGCGTCGGCGCGGCGCAAGTGATCCAGATCGACCCCATAGCGGGCGGGCGACATCTGGTAGAGCAGGCGTTGGGAGGCTTCGCGCTCCTCTTCCAGCATGCCGCCTTCGCCGGTGCAGGTCATGGTGCCCACCTTCGAGGCACCATAACCAAGTGACGCCTTGGCCGAGGCCGAGAGCGCGCCGAAAGACATCGATGCGATATAGATCGGGATTTTCAGTTCCAGCGGACGTTCCACCAAGCCGCGCCCACCGCCCAGAACTGTCGTCGTATCGCAGCTCTCGCGGTATCCTTCCAGCGGCAGGCGAGTCATCGTCGCCGGGACAAATGTCAGATCGTCGAATGTCGGCAACTGCTTGTTGAACGTGTTGTAGCCACGCACCTGATACCGCCCAAGCTGCGCCAATGCGTGAACTTCCGATATCGCTTCGGGCGTCCAGCGGGTGGATCCCCCTTCATCATAAGACGAAGGCACACCGGCTGGTCGTCCATCGACCGCGCCTGCGTCGCGGAACCGTATTTCTTCCTCTGACGCGACTTCGAACGGGTAGTCATAAGGTTTACTCAGATCATGAGCCATGCGCTTGCGTCCCTGCTTTCAAAATACCAAAGGCGCTGGCCAGAGACCATTTTGCGCCAGTTACGAGAGCTGTCGACAAGCCCCAGAGGGTCAAGGATCGCATCGACCTCGGCCACCTCTTCGGCAGTGGGTTCGATCACCGAGACGTCCACACCCAGGCTGTCAACTTCGCCCGCGACCCAAACCTCGCCTTCCCACAACGCGTCCGCACAGGATTCACCCGCACCCCCCAGTGCAATGATCCGTCCCGCATGCGCCATGAAACCGGATTGGTATCCGATCTTGCCCTCGACCACGATGTTGCCGCCCTTCATGGCAACACCGACACGCGGCCCGGCATCACCTTTGACATGGATGGTGCCACCAATCATCGCCGCCCCGCAGGACATGCCCGCATAGCCGCCGACAGTGATGTGACCCTTGGCCATCCCTTCGCCCACTGCCCACCCGCAATTGCGTTCGATGGAGATGTTGGCGCCGGTGTTCAGACCACCGCAATAGTATCCCACCGAACCTTCGAAAGTGATGTCCACATTATCCGGCAGGCCCACGCCCAGATTGTGTCGCGACAGCGTATCGACAACCCGGATCGACCGTCCTGATGCGCAGGCTGCCATGATATCCTGGTTCACCTCACGAATATGCCGCTTACCGACCTCGATGACGATTTCATCCATCTGTCTTGCTACCTCGCTCATGCTGCCAGGCTCCGGTTGCCGACACCCCAGATGCCGATCAGCGACGGACCATCATAGTTGATCACGTCGCATTCCTCGGTCATCACGCGACGCACCGCCTGTTCTTCGGTCGCGGCGGCCAGATCCCCATTGCGATTGACCACAACCAGCGGCTTCATCGCGAACCGATCCTTGGCAAATCCGATCCCGTCCGGCGTTGCGATCATGTAGGTGAATACCCCGTCGATGGAGGTAATCGATTTCTTCAGCGCCTGTTCCATCGTCAGGCCCGCTTTCATCTGGTCACTGACCCAGACCGCAATCAACTCGCTGTCATTCTCGGTCAGAAAGCGATAGCCCTTTCGGCTCAACTTGTCGCGCCAAGTGAAATAGTCGGTGATCTGCCCGTTATGCACGATCGCCACATCCGAAAATGGCCGCGCCCAGAACGGGTGTGAAGCGTTGGGCAGAACCGAGCTTTCTGTCGCAAGCCGCGCATGACCAAGACCGTGAGTTCCGATCATGTCGCGCACGCCATGTTTTTCGGCAACCGCTTCGGCGCCGCCGATATCCTTGATAATCTCAAGACTACGGCCGCAGGACTGCACTTCGAACCGGTCCGTCAGCTCATCTGCATCCCGCACCCAGGCCTGCAAATCAGTCGGGTCCGAGATTTCCGCACGAAAGCAATAGTGCCGGTTCTCATCGGTTACGATCTTCGGATCGGACAGAAAGCCAGAGCCGTGATCCTTCAACACCGCCTCAAACGCATTCAGGTCAGCATCCTGCCGGGATTTGTCAAATCCCATCCCCCGCAAAACATATCCGGTGTCTCGTGGCGGCCCATAAACTGCAAACCCGGTGCTGTCTGCGCCACGGTGTTCCTGCGCATCCATCAGGTCTACCAGGTCCGCCCCGACCTGCCCGGGTGCGGTAAGAATCCTTCCAGCGATTCCACACATGAAGAGCTCCCTGTTCAATTGCGTCTGTATACTGTATACAGTACACGAGCAATAGCAAGCCCATTCGCCTTGGCACCAGATGCTTTTTTGAATACAGAATTCACAAAACACGGAAAGAGAGGCTCCGAGTGGCTCTGAAACAGATTAAAACACAGCGCAGACGGCTGGCGGACGAGGTTTATGATCAGTTGGTCGAAGCCATAATGAGCCGCGAAATCTCTGCCGAAGATCGATTGGTCCAGGAAAAGCTGGCAGCGGAACTGAATATCAGCCGCACCCCGGTTCGCGAAGCCCTGATGCGGCTGGAAACCGAAGGGGTTCTGGAAGTCGCCGCAAGCGGTGGTTTCCGGCTGGCCCGCATGGATCAAGCCGAAGTCCGGCAGCTGTATCAGGCCCGCGCCGCAATCGAAGGTCAGGCCGCCCGGATTCTTGCAGCCCACGCAGACCCCACGGTTCTGGAGGGTTTGCGCGAGCTGATTCGTCGTGAAGAAAACCTGAGCAACCCTACGACCCGAGATTATTTCATCGCGAACCGACGCATACACCGCGCCTTCATGGTTGAGGCGGGAAACAAGTTCCTGCTGGACATGTTCGACATGATCTGGGGCAAGGCCATGGCCTTTCACCTGTTTTCCGCCATCGAAAATGTCGATATCTCAAAGTCTCTGGGTGATCATCAGGCGCTTGTCGACGCGATTGAAACCGGGGACGTGACAGAGGCGCTGGAAACTTTCACCGCCCATATTCAGGCCGGGTTCGATTTGCAGATCGAGGGGCTGAAAGAAGCGGACAACGGCTGACGTACAGAACTGTCGGCAAGGCGGACCGCGCCGGTTCGCCTGTCTGAAACCGGCTCATGTATCTCGGGCGATATCATCAAGATATCTGCGCGCTATTCTGACGGCTTCATGACAAAATGGTTCTTTTCGTCTATTATTGAAATCTCTCATCACAAAGACGCTCCGATTCCATCGGAGTTGATATTTGAACGACACATTTTTCCACAGGCGGTCCCAAGTCGACTATTCGACCACCTCAGATTCCGGAGAGAGAAATGAGTGCTGACGAAAACGACAATCGCAAAGAACACGATTACACCGAAAGCGAAAAGACAGATCCGGAATGCCGGTCTGTCGATGACAGGCTGACCGCGATCGAGCAGCGCCTCGACCAGTTGATGCGCGTCATGGAACCAGGCCCGGAAGACAGGCTGGAAACCGTCGAACATCGCGTGGACGCGCTTTTGACATCCATCGAATCCCTGGGCGAGCCGGGGGATCACTCTTCTGGCTTCAATCCTACGTCCACCGGTCCTGCCTTCGGCTTCGTTGACGCCGGCAGCGTTGGCGCTCCGACACGCCGCACGTTCAGCTGGGCCAAGAATTGCTGCAAGAATTGGTGCAGCATCCGTGCCAGCAGCAAAGGGTGCCATCCAAACGCCTGCTGAATGACAAATCCCGTTTGGCGGGGAAAATTGTTTTGTTCCATGTCTATTTCGACAACGCGGATTGATGCGGCAATACAGTCCATTGCAGGGTCGATTGCTGCGGCCCCGATCAGAACTGATGCGATCGGACTGGGAAGCGCCGTCGCCGGAGAGGCGCTGGCATTGCTGGCGGCAGACAAGTTTCTGAAAGATGATCGCGTGCGATCCGCCGCGTCACGTCGCCTTGCGACCATCTGGGCTCGGGACCGAGACCAGAGAGGAGCCCCTGTTTCACTGTTCGATGGCCGCGCCGGTCTTGGGTTGCTGGCCTGTCATGCTTTGGACGCCAATCCAAACGATCCCGAAGCGCAACTGGCGCTTGACCGTGCCCTGCGTTCGGTCGCGCAACGCCTTCTCGAAGCCCCCTGGATGGGGCATTTCGATCACGTGTCCGGTCTTGCGGGTATGTCCGTATTCCTGTGCGAACCGAAATCCCGAACGGCCCGTCTTGGGGGAAAGTCGCTGTGCCTGCGTTTGGCCGAGGAGCTTTGGAGGCACTCGGCACGCACAGAACGGGGGCTTGCGTGGACGGAACCTTTTTCCTCACCGGAAGACGAGACCGGCCCCGAGAAAACAACACGGTACCTTGTCAACATGGGGCTGGCACACGGTTCTCCCGGCGCCGTTCTGGCTCTGGCTCGCCTGGGTCGGCGGCACGCGTTTACGCCGCGACACATCGAAGACCTCAAAGACGCGGTCCTGTTTCTCCTTTCGCACCGGGGCGCGTTTTCAGACAGTGGCCTGTCATCCTGCTTTCCCTGCATGTCAGCGCTCAGTCATGCCTGGGAGGTGCCGTCGCGTCTTGCGTGGTGTTATGGCGACCTTGGCATCATATACACCGCGCTCGCGGCGGCGGGGCTGGTGGGGATGGAAGACGAAATACGCGATGTCGCATCGCGGGTTCTGGTATCCTGCGTCAACAGACCTATTCGTAAGACAGGTATCAATGATGGCGGGCTATGCCATGGCGATGCCGGAATTGTGGTGATGGCCCTTGCCATTCGATCGCTTTATCCCAAAGCAGACGTCGACCCCCTGATCAAAAAGCACGCCGAACGGCTTTTGTCCCTCGTTGAACGGGAATTGAGCCCGAACGGGCTTCCCGCGATCGGCGCAGGCTGGAAGACGTTTCAATCGACGGATCTTCTGACCGGGTCGAGCGGCGTTTTGTTGGCACTGCTTGCGCTAAAGGACGCGGATTACCTCGGATATCTGAAGTTCATGGGGCTGGATGTTGAACAGAATGTGCATTGTCCGTCCCAACCAGAACCGCGCAGCTCTCATCCTTTCCTCGGAATTCGTGTTTGTACGCGTTCACCGCAGCACGATCTTGGCGGAGACACGAAAAGCACCCGAAAGAAGGATCTGGAAAAGCGTGCATCAGATTTAATTCGCGATCCGTCCTTTGCCTTGTCGTTGTTCATTGCACGACCCGGTTTCTTTTCGAAGGTCATGCAGGAAATCGAGAAAGGCGAAGACCTCTCCCCCGCAGTCCTCGGCACATTGTTTCGGTTTGTTTACAGAACGTGTTTCCGCCCAACGCCGTTCGGTGCGTTCGCAGCGGTGGGTACGGCAATACCTGTTGCAGGCAAGGACATCGTCACCGTGGCAGATCACCATCTGGATATGGATCTGGATTGTGGGTTTTTGTCTCATATTGCCGCCGGCCTTGCCGAGACGCAAAGCACGAGGGTGCGATGCAACCCATCGGTATGGTGGGAACAGGACGTTTTGCACTGGATAACCAATGGTGATCTCGACGGGCCCTGGAACCACGAACAGATCATTGCAGCGGCGGATTCCGATCTGGCAGAGTTCATCTTTGATGTCGATTCCGCCCCGATTTCCGATCTGGAAACGGCCCTCAAAGACCGCCCTCTCAAATCTGCCGTGACGATCTCGGATCTCTGTCGGTCCGAGGTTCTGATACGACAGAAAGACCCAATACTTCTGGGGCATGACGCAACCGCCAGAACGCTGAAGCGGCTGGAAAGAGATATGACCGCCCCACAAAAGAGAGGCTTGGCGGCACTCGGGCATGATCTTGATGCCGCGCGTGAAAACCCTTCGATGAACGCATTAAAGCAACTTGGGCGAACAGCGGACTCTTTCGCCCCGGGTTGGAGAGGTGATTTTCTGCATGTCGATGCCCATTGCGTCGGCACGTTGGAAACACCTATGCGCGCGGTGCAAGCACTGACCGACGCATGGAACATTTTGGAAAAGATCGGCTTTCGCGTGCCAAAGCCAAACCGTTTTCTGGAATTTGAACGGCGTTTCCTTGACCGTTACGGTGACCGCGCCGTGTTGCTGGGTCAGGCCGTGGATGCCGAAAGCGGGCTTGCATATCTCGGCATGCCGCTGCGTATGGATTTCGTTACAGGCACGGGGTCGTCAAGTGATGCCCCCAGGCAAAACCTTCGGGAATTTCCGCTGGAACCCGATTGGGGGGCGCGCGAGTGGCAGCTATCCGCGCAGGATATCGAGATCCTGCATGCCCGCAACACGGATCAGGCGCCTTTCGCCATCCGGGATGGCGTTCTTCTGAGCAAGGCAGGACGCAGTGCCGGGCACAAACCCGTCTGGACGGCCTATCCCGAAGGAATTTTTCCGGGCGGGCCCAAGGCGATTTTCGGCCGTTTCTCAAGGCGAAATCAGTTTATCGCAGACGCGTTGATGCAACACAGCCCCACGCGTGAAGAGGATTCGACAATTGTCGAAGCAGACATCCTGTGCGCCACGGACCCCCGGTCATCAAACATCCTCAGACGCGCCAGCCTTTCCCGGTATGTCATCGAGATCCTCGGCGACAGCGGGTTGCCGTCCGAACGGCGGATTCCGCTTCACGATCTGTGGCTTCGTCACGATGGCAGTCGGTTCCGGCTGTTCTGGGGCAGCCAAGGCGTCGAGGTCATTCCACAGTTGCATGCTGCCCACCAAAGCCCCCCCGGGGCTCCGGCTGTCTATCTTCTGCTCATCGACATCGCCACGCACATGCGGCAACCGACGGTGATCTGGTCGTGGCAATCGCAAAGCAATCGGAACCGGCTGCCCAGGGTCTGTGCTGGAAATGTGGTCCTTGCACCGCAAAGGTGGCGGCTTTGTATCCCGACAGAGGTGGTCAGATCAGGCAAAGCGGAATTCTGGCTGGAAGCCAACCGAGAAAAACTGGAATTGCCGCGATATGTGGCCCCCACGGATGAGGCCAGTGACATGGCCACGCCATGGGATCTGGACAACCCCTTTTCCACTGCCAACCTGATAAAGACGTTGAAAAAAGGGCCGCTTTCGATCTGCGAGTACCTTCCAACGCCCAAGGATTGGTGGATCGACTCGCCGCATGGTCGATTGGCCTCTGAACTGGTTTATGCCCCTGCAAAGCCAGCCGAAACGCCCTATGTCGAATTCGATGCCAACCCGGCCGCTTGGCAACCGCTGGGGCACGGCACTGATGAGGCCGGATCATGGTTGTTTCTGCGGCTTTTCGGGGATGCCATGAAGCTGGAACAGTTCCTGATACTGCAATCGAACAGGTTAACGCTGTGGCAGAAACGCACTCTGATCGAGAATTGGTTCTTCGTAAGATATGCAGACCCGGAACTTGAACTGCGCCTCCGCATCAAGTTTTCGAACGACCCTGACAGAGTTCTGAGGAACCGGGTGCTTGTCCACTTGCAGAAAACGGCCGGTGGATTGGTAGACAGGTTTCTTGTTGATGAGTACCTGCCTGAAACGGCGCGCTACGGCGGAGAACTGGGGCTTGGCGCCTGCGAAAGGATATTCGGCGCCGACTCGATCACTGCGCTTGATGTGCTTAACGATCCGAAGATCGGCCGATCCAGACGATGGATGGCGTCAGCCGCCAGTATCGACACCCTGTTCGAAGATTTGGAACTGCCCACAGGTGTTCGGCTGGCGATCGCCGAGCGCTGTTCGCAATACTACGGCGGCGGCACGGCGTCGCGCCGGATTGCGCGTCGTGCCATTGGAAAGGAATGGAAAAGTGCATGCGTTGTTCTGAGTGAACTCGGTGTGGGCAAGGGCATTCATTCGCGGCCATCGCGCTGGAACGCGCGTGCGGCCAAACTTCATCCGGATCTCGGACGCCTACAGCGAGAGGAACAGGATGGCCGGTTGGGAAGCAGTTTGGCCGACGTTCTGGGAAGCCTCGCTCATATGTCCATCAACCGGATCCTCCACTGGGGAACCACCGCGGAAGAGGCGGTCATCCACGAGGCGCTGTGTCGGCATTATCGAACCAAATTGAACCACGGGTGGAAGTCGTACTAGGTGGCCCGCTCATGGCAGCGGATTGGAACCCGAACCGTCCTTCCGAAACATGGGCTGTCCACACATACCCCCTGCCCCTGAATGATTCACCCGGCGCACGGGTCAAGATAACACGGATCGTTGCGCTTTTGGCTGGCAGCGGGACACCTCGGAACCTGGATCACACCTTCAAAGCACCTGGCGTTTTGGGACCTGTCGACTTACCGCGTAGCCTGCAAGCGCCGAAAGCGATTTTGCCACGCCGCCCCGTGGCACTGGGCTTAGCGCCGCTATTGCCTGATCGCGGTATTCTTCAGGCAATTGCTGCCTCTTGATATGGCGCGTGGCCGGGGAAAGCTCTGCCAAAAACCGCTCGGGGTCGCGGTGACTGAGGAAAGCACGGGCTGCCGCGCCCCCTGTTTGCCCCCGCGCCGCCTCGAGAACAGGTACGCTGAACAGGCCGCTGGAAAGATCTGACGCAAATGGGGTGCTGCCCGGGGGGCGGTCCAGGGCCAGTTCATCCTCGGTCAGCAGGTAAGCCAGGCCAAGATTCTCGCCATAGTCGCGAAGGGCATCTGACAGATCGTTTTGTTCGGCAAGCATCGCACCGAGTTCGCAAGGCAATCGGAAAAATGCAGCCATGCATTGCCGCATCTGCGCGATACGCTTTTCGACCGCCAGATCCGGTTGCCATGCGGTCCGAAGCTCGGACACTCGGCCTTCACAGGCCGAGGCCATGACACTCAGGATTGATGGCACCAGATCCGGGCAGTCCCGTGCGCCGACTTCATGCGCCTTCGCCAAAAGGTAATCACCTGTGAGTATCCCAAGCTTGTCGCCCCAGTTGGCCTTGGCGTCGGATGTTGCGGCCGCGGCCTCGATCCCTCGAATGCCGCTTTGGGCAAGAAACCCCAGATACGCAAGCTCCAGCGCCGTGGCCGCGGCACGACGTCTTTTGGCCTCAACATCACCCAGATAGGACGTCAGCAAAAGCAACAGCGAAGGTCGAAACGCAACCATGTCAGCCCGCTTGCCCGCGAAGGACATGCGCGTCAGAAACGGCCAATCGGTGCGCACGATATTATTGAGGCGCGCGCCCACATCGCGCAGGTCGTCCCCAAGCGGCATCTCGGGCACGCGCACAAGGGGCGACACGTCGTCCAGCATGGCGCTTTCCACATCACCGCCAGTGCCTTCAGGCACCAAAACGGCGCGGCGCAGCATGTTGTGGACCGGTTTTTCGCTTTCAAACGTATCGTCCAACACGCGCCAGATGAACTCGTATCGGCGGCTTGCGCGGTTCCCGAGCGTGAAGTACCCGGCAAAGCGATCCCCCAGCAAAAGCGCATAATCTTCCGCCGCCACCCAGGGGCCTGCCCCGGTGCGGAGACATCGATCAGTGGTTTGCGCCGCAAGCGCACCGGATTCCAGCGCAAAGCTGATTCCTTCCCCCGTAAACGGGCTGATAAGACCGGCGGCGTCCCCTACCAGCAACAGACCTGAATGGGCGGCGCGTTCCGGTGCGAAATCGAACCTCAGCGGTGCGCCCAAGGTCGTGCCGGACAACTGAATGCCCGAATATTCCGGATAATCCTTGCGGAGCACGTCCAGAAATTGATCGAACAATGTCCTGACATTGGTATCGAACGCCCTGCAAAACAGCCCGACACCGACATTTGCAGTTCCCTTCCCCGTTGGGAACGCCCAGCCATAAGACGGCAACAAGTACCGGTCCGTAACATCAGTCAATGGCAGCATTATTTCGAGCAGTGGCGGAGTATCTCCGCAGCCGTCGGCATAGCCGCGAAGCGCGGTGCCATAGCCTTGTTCCGGTGCTTCCCGCAATCCCGCCGCTTTCGCCAATCGAGACGCGGCCCCGTCTGCGGCGATGACCATGTACCCGGTCAGAACCACTGTCGTGCCATCCTGCATCCGAGCGGTGACACCTGTGACAGCCCCGCTTTCATCCGTAACCAGATCGTCGGCGCGGCATTTCGGCAAGAAAGCCGCACCTTCCGCGCGGGCCTGACGCAAAAGACAGTCATCCAGTATCAAACGGGGTACAACCAGCCCATAGTCATCTTCGCCCTCGTATCGAAAATCCCGGTGGCCCCTGTTGCGCATATGGACGCGCACACCTTCGACCTCCTGTTGATCGGCAAGCGCGGACAGAATGCCGAGGCGTTTCAGCTGAGAGATACCGGACCGGGTGATTCCGTCTCCACAGCTTTTGTCCCGAGGGAAATCCTCACGGTCGATCAGAATGACCTTTCGACCTCTCCGCGCCAGTTCAATGGCGGCAGCGCTGCCGCCGGGGCCCGCACCGACAATGATGGCGTCCCATGTTTCGGCAGCGGCCTCCGCAGGTGTCGCAAGCGGCAGATCCTCGGCAAGAGGGCCGAAACCGTCCATGTCAGGCCCTCCTTTCCACAGAGAGCCGGGCGAGGTTTGCCAGCGAGTCGCGCAGCACATGATCGTCCAGCCCCAAGATGACCTGTACGGCTGCCTCGGATTTGTCCCGCGCCAGCTTTTTAGTAGCTTCAACCGCGCCCGAATTTCGAATGATCTCTACAGCACGCGAAATATCCGAATCCTGCATTTCAGCCAGCCTCAACCTGGCCCGCAATTCATCGGCGGCCTGACTGTTCTGACCCAGGCACAGGAGCACCGGCATCGTATAGGCCCCTTCGCGCAGATCAGAGGCGGACCCTTTTCCAAGCTCGGCGCTGCTTGCAATGTAATCCAGAACATCGTCGCGCAGTTGAAACGCCAGGCCGAGGCACTTTGAATAGGTGATCAGTGCGTCTCGATCCTGATCACTTACGTCAGCCAACAGCGCCCCCAGCGATGCGGCGAGAACAAACAGCTCGGCCGTCTTGCCCTCGAGCATTTCAAGATGCTCTTCAATGGTCCAATCGGCGTTGTAGGCGTTTTCTGCTTCGCGCAGCTGCCCAAGACACAGCGCGGAACAGTGTTTGCCAGCCAGCTCAGAGGCTTTGGGGCTGATGGAAACCAACAGGTTTATTGCACGGGCCAGAATGAATGTTCCGGCGAAGCTTGCGATGGGCGAAGACCAGCGACGGTTCACGCTTTCCGCTCCACGTCGAAGTTCGGCCCGGTCCATGACGTCGTCATGATAGAGCGACGCCACATGGATCATTTCGACAGCCGCCGCCGCCTGAATTGCGCGCTTGCGGCCTTCTGTGTCGGTGAGGTTTCGCGCGGTAAGCAGCAGAAGAATTGGCCGCAACCGTTTCCCGCCAGCGCCGATAAGCCAGTGGGCTATCTCTTCGAAACCCGGCTGGTCCGAGGCGACAGCATCCAATATGGATGCTTCAACTTGGGGTATCGTGGCCCGGACCTGTTCGTCTTGCAACCAGTCAGACATCCGCAATCTTGCGGAACTGCGCCAGCGTCTTCTGCAAACGCTTCGACCTGAGCGCCGCTTCGGAGTTCCTGATGAAACTGTCGTAGCCCTCGTGCAATGCTGCGGACTCGGCGCGAACAACAATCTCGCCACGGTGGAAAGCGTCCATTACGGTCATCCTGCCTTCGGAAATGGCCACAAGTGCTTCCGGTGAAATCGCGCCGACGCCCCGGCCCTTCCCTTTGCGCTTTTGGCTCGGGTTGATGTGAACTTCACCGCTCATCACCGAAACTTCGACCGACCCCATACCGAAAACACCAACCGTTGCACTGGCGCCCTCGTACTGCTTGACCAGTTCAGCATATTCCTTCTTGGCGTCCGCCTTGAAACCCGCCAAAGCATCTTCGGCCAGTTTTTCGACTGCCTTTGCACCCTCTTCCGGCTGCATCCGCTGTTCATAGTCTGCCACGTTCGTATCCTCCGTTCCAGAATTTCCAAATCAGACCGAGCCTACCGCTGCCCGAGCATCCACACGCCCGGCGCCCTGCTGCGTGGTCGGTGCGCCAATATCGACGGCCGTGGCCATGAGAACTGCCTTGATGTCAGCCGGCAGCAGCGTCGGGTTTCGCTGCAACATCAGTGCCGCGACCCCTGCGACATGAGGGCAGGCCATCGAGGTGCCGCTGGCCTCGAGATGAAGCGGATCTATCACGGTCGCGCCGCCATTCATGTCATTGCCGGTCGCCGATCGCGATGCCACGATATCCACGCCGGGGGCGGTGACATCCGGTTTGTCGCGTCCATCCGGCGTTGGTCCGGGGCTGGAGAAACCGGCCATGTTGTCGCTGTCATCGCTTGCGCCGACGGTGATCACACTCTGCGCAATACCCGGACAGCGAATGCGCGTGTCATAGGTGCCGCAACTGTCATTGCCCTCGTTGCCCGCGGCCACCACAAAGGTCACCCCGGCGGTCGAAGCCGCGTCAGCGGCGACACATAAAACGCATGTTCCGTCCGGATCGACCCAATTGCCGTTTCTGTGGGAAAAGCCCCAGGAATTGGAAAGAACATCCATCCCGTCCGCCACGGCCTGTTGGATTGCCGAAACGCAGTTTGGAGCGTTCCCGCTGCCAAACTGATCCAGCAGCTTATAGTCGTGGATGACCGCCCCCGTGGCGACACCACGGAACGTCGCGCCGTTACTGGCAACAACGCCCGCGCAATGCGTACCGTGACCGTTCAGGTCGCCCAACCCCTCGCCGGTAAAATCCTGTTGCGTGCCGAAATTCCCGGCAAGTTCAGGATGTGTCTGGTCCACGCCCGTATCCAGAACGGCAACATCCACCTCGCCTCCGTTGATCCCGCTGGCTTCCACGACATCGGCATTGATCAGCGGACGGCTGTTATCCAGGTCGATCAGGATCTGGTTTTTGCAGTGAACCATCTTCAGGACATCGGCGCGCCCTGCGATATCCGTAAGGCGCTGGTCATCGGCCAGAACAACCAGACTGTGGGTCAGCCAAAACGACCGTTCGACCTCAATCCCCCGCTCTTCAAAGCTTTTGGCGATTTTGCCCACCACATCTTCACCATGGCGTCGGTGTTGCATGATCGAACGGCGGCGCTGGCGCCGGTCGAACGCACGGGGCGGGCGATCGGGCGATGCCCTGCCGCTGCGCAGCGAGACCAGCACGCGATGCCGGGGAAGCTGGGCGGTTTCCGTTTGGCCAAGCAGGGCGTTTAGGCGCGCCTCTTTTCGGTTGGCCAAGAGGTCGCGCAAGATAATGCTGTCCATCTTCGAGATGGACTCGCTGCCGAACTCGGCACGAAGCTTCTCGATTTCACGACGTTCCGCTCTTTCGAAGCGATCAACGTGTTCCCGGCTTAACTCGGACATTTCGTGCTCCTTTAGATCATGGTCTTATGGGGTTTTCAGGAATGGCCTGACGTTTGGTGGAATGGGTGATCATCACCACGGAAGGATCGTTGGCCATTGTCGCGATGGCCCCGTGCGAAAGTTCAACCGCAACACTGTCGATTAGCCAAAGTTCGGAAATCCCGACACCGCCCAGGTTTTCCAGAGTACCGACCAGGGGCCGTGTGCGTCGGCGGAAATAATCTTCGCGTGCCTTCGTTTCGGCGCGCCGGAAAGAGGGCGCATTGCCTTCGGTGTCTGGCGTCAAGCGCAATATGACCTGCACCGAGTTCCCATCATCGCCGTCTTTTACAGCCTTCGCCAAATCCGATTGCAGTTGAGTGTCCAGCTTGCCCCAAGCCGCCTCGGACAGGCCGAACGGATGGGGGCTGTTGGTTTCGGTCAAAGTTCTGTCCTCCGTGGTCGTCCCTGCACTGAACATGGCTGGTGCGACGGCACGGTCGAAGCGCGGATTCACGACAACGCCGGGCCCCGGTTCAGGCTCTGCCGAGGGCGTGCTGCGCGGGTGTTCCGGCCGGAAACACAGTTCGATCAACGCGGCTTCCTGCGCACGCATGGCAAGGGTCACCATGCCGCTTGCCTGAATCTCGATAACCTGTACACCCTGCTGCTGCGTTCCTGTCCGGGTCGTCAGGACATTGCCCGCCGCATCAAGTGCGATGACCGTTATGGGCTTACCGCCAGCATAGCTCAGCTTGAGGCGGGCCCAGTCAGCGACAACCGGCAAATGGGCAAAGACACCGGCGATGGAAAGCAACAGTTTGGGTGTGCCTTGTGGCTGGAACCCGCCAATGATCTGAAGAAGGCTGCCCTTGGTCGGCAGGAACCGCACACCACCGACGTTCAGTAGCGGATGGCGGGAAGGCAGTTTCTGGCCGCGAAAATCAACGCAACGTTCACGCGGGGGTATTTCCGGATCGGGCTTCGGCTGGTCCGGGCAATGCGGCTGAATCGCGATGAAAGCACAATCATCAATGTACCCAAGCGCATCGTTGCGCGGATCATCTCCGCTGAACTCCAGAAATACCGTCACGGCTTCGGCTTCCGCCGTCACGCGGCCCCGCAATTGCCGCCAGGCACCGTTCAGATCGCCGGTCCACCATTCCACCCAGGGCGCCCGCGGATCATCACCACCGCGCGGATCCAAACCCAGAGCATAGCCGCCTGCACCGCGGGCTTCTGTTGTGAACCAACATGAGAACTCATAGTCCCACCCCGGGTTCGAACCGAGCGATTGCCAAAGCCCGACACGAAGGCCGCGTTGCGCGATGACCCTTTGGGACCTGTCACCGGTTCGGACGATGCAACCTTCGCAGTCAAAGGCATCGGCAGGGATCGGGGCCAATTGCGGAACGGGATTTCCCTTTCCGGCGTGAAAGGCTGCCAAGTCGGTCAGCCACGCATAGGGTGTCCAGAACCGACCGACATTGCCCGCTGGAAGCGAACGGAAACCATCTTCGAAACCGGGGTTCAGCAAATGCACGACCCGGACGGTCAGGTCATCCTGACCAAAGGCGCCATCGTCATCCATGACGGTACAGAAGGCCCGGAAGTCACCACATTTTTCATAGATATGTGAGGCGGTCGCCGTGCCTTCGGCTGCTGGCGGTTCGTTCGTTTCCTCGATCAGGGCGGTGCGGGGTTCGCTGCAATCGCCGAAATCCCACTTGGCTGTATGCGTGTCGCACCAGCCCGGATCCCTGAAATCGGCGACAAGCGTGATCGGTGTGCAGACATACGCATAAAGATCCGGGCCAGCTTCGACCTCGGGCGGAACATTGGTAACGGTGACATGCAAGGTGTCGATGGCCTCGCCGCCGTTGACATCGCGAATACGCACCGTGACGGTGTATTCGCCATTGTCGCACCAGGCATGGGTCACGGTCGACGTGCCTGTCGCCTCAGGAGGGGTATTGGTTTCAGAAATCACGCCGGGTTTGGGCGCGTGGTGATCACCGAAATACCACATGGATTCGTGGGTGTCGGGGTATTCGACATCTCGGAACCGTGCGACCAGAGTGACCTCTTCGCCCTCCTGCACCGTCAGATCAGGGCCGGCATCCACTGTCGGCGGCACGTTTTCGACGGTAACAAGCGAGAAGCTGCGACTGCGCGCGCCGCCCGGCTGGTTGATCGTCAGCGCATGTTTTGCGGTGTAGACACCGCTTGCAGCATAGACATGCTGAATCGAGGACAAGATCGCGACCGGTGTTCCGTCACCCGGCAACCACTCGTAACCCGCGTCAGGATGTTCATTTGCAGCCGCAAGCGACATGGCCGATGCGGCCGCACCCGACCGTGCCCCGCCCGAATCCGCCGGGACGACATCCGTGGCTTCGCAACTGCTTATGACAGTGAAATCTCCGGCGATTTCAAGACCGTCGGTATCAATCACGATCGGGTCCGAGAATACCGCTTCGACCCGCCCGATCCTGGCAAGGTTCTCCGGCCAGCCGGTGATACCCGTGACCGTATTCGTAACTTCATCTGACAGGATTTCACTGCCCATGCTTTCGGCAATTCCGCGGACGACAAGGGCCACGATCACAACGACCAATGCGCCCAGAATTCCGAAAGCACCGAACGACAATATCGCGGCGATTGCCGTCAGCACCCAAAGCAGCACGGATTCTTCAGGATCGACATCGCTGTCGATTTCAAAGTGATCCATTTGCTGTCCACCGGTTGGACCCAGCGAACCGTTAGGCTGCCAGCGCAATCCGACATCGTTGAAAAAGTCGGCATCCACATCAATGCTGCCCAGGATCGCGTCTACGACCGTCACTTTGCCTGATATTCTGATCGCCCCCGCCCTGAGGCTCACGTCCAGATCGGTCAGCCGGACTTCGCGCCCGTCAGGTGTAAAGGTCTTTGGTAGGTCGTCATCCGACAACTCGGCTTCGATGCGCGCCGTTTCAATCGATGCTTCGACCTGGGCCGCGCTGATGGCAATTGCAAAATCCCTGTCAGCAGGAATGAAATTGGCAAGCCCGCCTACGTCACCGCCGCCGTCATCGTTCAAGGCGATCGCCAGAAACTCGTTCGTCACGCCGACGGTGATGCTGTCGACTTCAAACTCTTCGTCCGTTGCCTCTGGTCCCCAGATGTAAACAAAATCGCGGGCCTCGAGATCCTGATGAAAAAAGTCGCCGATGAATTCTTCGATCTCGGCCACTGTCGGGGCCGCAATTGAAATCTCGCCCAGCCCACTGGCCAATTCCTGCCCCCGCGACACCAGTTCGCTGGAAATCTGGGCGTCGAGGTCAATCGCGACCAACGGGATCGCCGCCAGTTGATCACGGTTGTCGATGTAATTGTCACCCTCTGGCCCATATTCCGGACCGGCGGGGGTGATCGCGTCCACCGTAACGATGGCCGCGTTCAAATCCGTGCGGAATTCCGAACCGACCCGACTGAAAGGTGCCGTGATGTTGATCCGCGTTTCGATCCCCATGGGATCCTGCGGATTGAAAAAAAGCTGTACGGTCGGCCCAACGACAATGTTGAACATGCGCAGATAGACCGGCAGCGAAATTGTTATGTCACCGCCAGACACGGTGGTTTCAATATCGTGCACCGCGTCCGAAGCGTCGTTGAAGATTTCTGCATGGACATCTGTCGTCAACGCTCCCAAGGCAAATTGCAACTCGGTCTCATCGATGACATGGGGGATGGAGGGAAAGGCCGGATCGATCGGTCCGCCGGGGCCACCGTTCTCATAGGCTTTGTCCACGAATTCACTTGCGAACAATTCGATATTGGACGCAATCGGATCGCCGCTGGTCAGCGTGGCGGACACCTGATTGCGAGGCAGGCCATCCAACAGCCATCCCACATCCTGACGCCCGGGAATTAGGCCGATCGGCGCAGCCGCAGCAAGATCGGCCGTCATCGTCAGCATTTGCGCGGAGGGAACCGGGGGGTTTTCGATTTCGATCTGAATCAGGACACCAAGTTGAATTTCGGCACCGGTGATGTCCGGGCGCAAGCTGGCGTCCAACTGGTCTTCGGGAATCTGAACCGACCCGTCAGCTACGACAAACCCGCCAAAGGTTTCACCTGCGGGAACATCCATGAATTCCGGAATACGGCCTTCATCGCCGGGATCATCGTCGCATTCCGCAGACTTCCACGCCCCCCGAATGACCTTTCGCAGGACCTCTTCCGAGGCTTCGACGACAACTTCATATCCTCTTGTATTTGCCATCCTGACGTCCTCGGTCTGACGGCGCGAGGGAAACGCGCCCGGGTGTCTTCAAGCAGTGCCGGTGACAACGGCGCGGGGCGTGATATTGACAAGCCTACGTTTGCCGGTTCGCACGGCACGATACAGCGCCTCGGTCGCAAAGCGCGGTGTCGATGCATCAAGTTGCCGGTAGGCAAGCAGCGGAGAGATGATTTTATGCGCCTTGCTCAGTGCTTCCAACGGGTCGGGAATCTTCACGGGCTCGATCAGACTTGGATCGATCCCGGCGACGGAATTACCCTTGGCTTTCCCGGGAAACCGGCGCGCGATTTCCGATGCCTTGACCCTGGCCACCTTCACTTTGGAGGTGGAATAGGGCACTTTTCGCATCGGCATGGACAAGGGAGACAGGTCAGGCCGTTTTGAAGCCTCATCGACCAGTTTCAACTCGTCGAAAAGTACCACAGCCAGATCGTGTTCCTGCCCGGGATCAAATTCATGCCCGGACGCGGCGAAAATCTTTTTACGCAAACTTTTGCGTTCAACGATCTGTTTCTTGGAAAACCGCGCTCTGTCCTCCAGCTCAAGTCGGCCAGACAGGTCCAATTCGAACCCAAGTTCCTCAAGCGCCAACACGGGGTTAATCAGCGCAGCACGAGCAAGCTCTGGGGTGACATTCAAACGGGCAGCAATATCATGCACTGCTGCTTGAACGTCCTGAAACGTAGCCATAGCAGCCTTCCAATTACGAAAAAACGTAACTCTTGAACGCTTGGAACCAATAGATAGATACTTTGGGAGTCTGCCTTCACGATATATTTTTCAGGCGATTCCGTCAATGAGCCTGAGATGCCGCAAGGCTGACTTCAACCCGATCGCGTAACGGTGTTTGTCGCGTCGCTGGTTTTATCGGACGGGTTTGACGTGAAATATGCGGCCCGGCATACAGGCTCTGACCAACTATCGATAACTGCAATGCGGAACCTTCCCGCGCCATGGCCAGGGGCGGTGGTTTCAAGCAAAACCGCCAATCGTGACGCGCGCCATATTGTGCAAGCAATCCGCGGCCCCGCGCCTTCTATCCGTCCACAACACCTCGCGCCCCTCTTCCCCCGGACCACATCACCTGCCATAATGGGGGAAACTCAAAAACAAGAGCAGCACCCATGCCCGACGATCTGTTGACGCCAGAAGCGACCACAACTTATGACGCCTCCTCGATCGAGGTGCTCGAAGGGCTGGAACCGGTCCGCAAGCGACCCGGCATGTATATCGGCGGCACGGATGAGCGCGCTTTGCACCATATGGTGGCCGAGATCCTCGACAACTCGATGGACGAGGCTGTGGCAGGCCATGCCAACCGGATCGAGGTGGAACTGCACGCCGATTACGCCCTGACCGTGCGCGACAACGGGCGCGGCATCCCAATCGATCCGCACCCCAAGTTCCCGGACAAATCCGCGCTCGAGGTGATCCTGTGCACATTACACGCGGGCGGCAAGTTCTCGGGCAAGGCATACCAGACCTCGGGTGGTCTGCACGGCGTGGGCGCCTCGGTGGTGAACGCGCTGTCGGATTCGATGGTCGTGCAGGTGGCCCGCGACAAGACGCTGTTCGAACAACGTTTCTCACGCGGTGTTCCTCTGGGCCCCGTGGAAAAGGTCGGCGCGGCCCCCAACCGGCGCGGCACGACCGTAACCTTTCACGCGGATGCCGACATCTTCGGCCATCATAAATTCAAACCCGCCCGCCTGTTCAAATCGATCCGGTCCAAGGCCTACCTGTTCTCGGGCGTCGAAATCCGCTGGAAATCAGCCATCGACGACGGTGAAACCCCGACCGAGGCCACGTTCCATTTCCCCGGTGGTCTATCGGACTACCTGAAAGAGACGATGAACGGCTCGTCCACCTATGCCGAGCAGCCCTTTGCGGGCACCGTCGATTTCAACGAAAAATTCAGAACCCCCGGCAAGGTCGAATGGGCGATCAACTGGACGCCCTCGCGTGACGGGTTCATCCAATCCTATTGTAACACCGTCCCCACCCCCGAAGGCGGCACGCATGTCGCGGGCTTCTGGGCTGCGGTTCTCAAAGGGATCAAAGCCTATGGCGAGCTGATCAACAACAAAAAGGCCGCGCAGATCACCCGCGATGACCTGATGACCGGAGGCTGCGCCTTGGTGTCCTGTTTCATCAGTGAACCGGAATTCGTGGGCCAGACCAAAGACCGCCTCGCCACGGTCGAGGCGCAGCGGCTGGTGGAAAACTCGGTCCGCGACCATTTCGACAACTGGCTGGCCGCCGACACGAAATCCGCCGGCGCGATCCTCGACTTCCTCATCCTGAGGGCCGAAGAACGCCTGCGCCGTCGGGCCGAGAAGGAAACACAACGCAAGTCCGCCACTAAGAAACTTCGTCTTCCCGGCAAGCTGGTGGACTGTAGCAGTTCAACACGGGACGGCACGGAATTATTCATCGTCGAGGGCGATTCTGCGGGCGGTTCTGCCAAAATGGGTCGCGACCGCAAAACGCAGGCCCTGCTGCCCCTGCGCGGCAAGATCCTGAACGTGCTGGGCGCGGCCAGTTCGAAACTGGGCACCAACGCCGAGATCAACGATCTGACACAGGCGTTGGGTGTGGGCCTTGGCACCAAGTTCAACGTCGATGACCTGCGCTATGACAAGGTCATCATCATGACCGACGCAGATGTGGACGGGGCGCATATCGCGGCACTGCTGATGACGTTCTTCTTCACCCAGATGCGGCCGATGATCGACGCGGGCCACCTGTACCTCGCCTGCCCGCCCCTGTACCGCCTGACCCAAGGCGCCAAACGCGTCTATTGTCTGGACGAGGCCGAGCGGGATGAGTGGCTTGAGAAAGGTCTGGGCGGCAAAGGCAAGATCGACGTCTCGCGCTTCAAAGGTCTGGGTGAGATGGACGCCAAGGACCTGAAAGAGACCACGATGGACCCCAAATCCCGGAAATTGATCCGGGTCACGATTGATGAGGACGAACCCGGCGAGACCGGCGATCTGGTCGAGCGTCTGATGGGCAAAAAACCCGAACTGCGGTTCCAGTATATTCAGGAGAACGCGCGGTTTGTGGAGGAGTTGGATGTGTAGTGGAACAAAGCGTCTCTACTATTTCACCGGTCCAGAGCACGCTTTAGAAAACGTTGAAATGCGTCGCTTAAAACTGTCGTTCCCAGATAAGGTCAACGATATCTTCGAGATGATGCCTTTTGACTTTGGCAAAGACAAAGCATCAAGAAAAGCCTGGAAGAAAGCAATCTCAGAGGTTTCACAGATTTCCGGGTTTATCTCTTTTAGTAGCGAATGGAACGGTCCATCTGTGTGGGGGCACTATGCTCAACACCACAAAGGCGCTTGTCTTGGATTTGAGGTCGCTCGCGACATAGTTACGAAAATAAAATACAAAAAGAAGTTCGAGAAATTCAACTATGAGTTCTTTAAATCAAGCGGGCAGTTGTTGGACAAGGTGTCCTACGCTCAAAAAACAAAGAGTATTCACTGGAAGTATGAAAAGGAATGGAGACTATACACTGGGTTGACTACTGAAGAGAAAGAGCAAAAGCGCGATGGAACTATCTTGTTCTTTCGTTCTTTCAATCAACAACTGGTGCTCCGAGAGGTTATCATAGGCGCAGATTCGCCGTTAACTTCTCAGCAGTTTCAAAAGGCCCTCATTGGTTACGATCAAGTCGAAGTGAGGACCGCTAGACCATCGTTTCGTGGCTTCAAAATCGTGGAACAGCAGTCAGCAAGATTGCAAAAGTAACATCCAATTTGTCTCTGGGTGAGACAAATATTTTCGTACATATTGAGAACCTCGCGCCCGGCCCGAAGGTGGGCGCGTGCTTGATGCTCTGCATCAAGCATTGACGGGGCGGAAGACCCACCACCACCACACGCGCCCTCAAAAAACCAAAATCTACTGCAATTCAAACATCTTCGGTTTACTAATCAAACCAAGACCCGGCTTCCCCGTGGCAAGCTGGCTTGGATTTAACGATTAAGGATTTGCAATGGCCCGCCTTTATGACAGTCGAAAACGTGTTCTCGTAACCGGTGGGGCCGGGTTTCTGGGCTCGCATCTGTGCGACCGGCTTCTGGATCAGGGGCATGAGGTTTTGTGCGTCGACAACCTGTTCACCGGCACCAAGCGCAATATCGACCATCTGCACAGCAACCCGCGGTTCGAGTTCATGCGCCACGATGTGACCTTCCCGCTGTTTGTGGAAGTGGACGAGATCTATAACCTCGCCTGCCCCGCCTCGCCCGTGCATTATCAGCACGATCCGGTGCAGACGACCAAGACCAGCGTTCACGGCGCGATCAACATGCTGGGGCTGGCGAAGCGGCTGAAATGCAAGATCTTTCAGGCCTCGACGTCTGAGGTTTATGGCGACCCGACCATCCATCCACAGACCGAAGATTATTGGGGCAACGTCAACCCGGTTGGCCCGCGATCCTGCTATGACGAAGGCAAGCGCTGCGCCGAGACCTTGTTCTTTGATTACCACCGTCAGATGGGGCTTGAGATCAAGGTCGCCCGCATCTTCAACACCTACGGGCCCAGAATGCACCCCGCCGACGGGCGCGTTGTGTCGAACTTTATCATGCAGGCCCTGACCGGCGAGGCAATCACCATCTTTGGCGATGGCACGCAGACCCGGTCATTCTGTTACGTGGATGATCTGATCGAAGGGTTCATCCGCCTGATGGAGACCGGCAAGGAGGTCACCGGCCCGGTCAATCTGGGCAATCCCAACGAATTCTCGATGAACGAGCTGGCCCGCGAAGTGCAGGCCCTTGTGGGGACAGAAACTCCTGTCAGTTTCAAGGAATTGCCAGAAGATGACCCGAAACAGCGCCAGCCCGATATCACTCTGGCGCGGACCCTGCTGGGCTGGGAACCCAAAGTGCAACTGAAAGAAGGGCTGCACGCAACCATCCGGTATTTCCGCGACCTTCAGGCCGAAGTCGAGACCTAGGGCCAAGGCCCGGTTTGGAATCCGGGCACGGCCAAAGCCCCTGACCTGCCCCGGCTTTGGCAGAACCTTCGCAAGGCATCGCCTTATTCGAAATCTGCCTGATCCAGCAGCGTATAGGTGAACTTGTTGCCAAACGCGTCGCGCCCGGCTTCGCATTTCAGCAAAAACTCGGCAAAGTGACGCTGATCCGCGAATACCTGACACCCGGCGGAATAAATCGTTTTCGCCGTGTCATCGTCACCGTTGTTTGGCCACTTGTGCAGATTTATGCCGAACATTCCACTTTGAGGATTAACAAGGTTCAGGTTTCCATCCCTGTTGTTGTCCCGAAAGACGGTAACGTTTCCCAGCCTTTGACACAGCGCTTTGTGGCCTCCGGGCCGGCCTCGTTTATGAATATCGATCTTGTAGCAGGACCGATATTGCCCCGGCGCCAGAATGGCCGTCCCATCCGGGTTTATCGGGTTCTTCAGGTAGTGATCGCTGGGATCGGCCGTCATCGGGTAATAGGCAATATCCCAAACGCCAAGAAACCGATGGAACACCGTCATGACATCATCGAATTTCTTGGGTGAAACCGGGTGGGCGCGAATGCCCACTATGTTCAGATTCCAATCGACAGATGGGGTTTGAAAACCACGTAATTCTTTTGGGACATGACGTCCATAATCGCTTCCACAGAGGGTCTGAACATCTCTCAATTCTCCTAAAACAATGCGGCCATGTTACCACAGAAACGACCGATCGAAAAAATCGCCCTCTTGGGTTGTCACTGTGGGTGCAGGATTTTCGTTGCCTAACCCGTTGATCTCGTTCAAACTTGCTGAAACAAAAACCATGATTGAGGACCGGGCGTCCAAACCCTTTTTGATCGACAACAGATTTGCAGGACGAGAGGACGACCTGAAAACACTGACCTATGGGCTGGCCTTTGCCATGCTGGCAACCCAGGCCCGGCGCAACAGACGCTCAGCCTGGCATCTCCGATCCCGGACGGGGCGGAAACACGGTTTTGCTATTACAAGGGACTGGCTTATTCCCCGGATTCCTTCATCGTGATCTTTGGCGACAACACCGTCACAGAAACGATCAACACGCGCGAGGAACGCCTGCTGCGATGCGTAAGCAGCGACAAGGGCACCATGCACTGGAAGCCACAAAGCACGTTTCAGGTCGGCCGCTAAGCCAGAAATATCACTGTTGCCCTGGGCTTTTTAGCCGGATCAGACCGTCATTCCGATCAGGGCGACACCCACTGCCATGAGCACCGCAGCACCCAACCGTCGCGCCCAGTTGCCTTCCTTGAGGAATACAAAGCCGATCAGTGCGGCAAAGATGACCGAAGTTTCCCGCAGCGCCGAAACCGCGCCCAGCGGTGCGAAATTCTTGGCGTACAGCACCAGACCATAAGCTGTCATCGATACCAGCCCGCCAAGAATGCCGATCATCCATACTTTGGCCGGCAGGTCTTTCAGGGTCGCACGTTTCCGAACCCCGATAAACCCGGCAATGAACAGGTGAAGAAACGCCCCCCACGCCCAATAACTGAGCGTGTTGCCCGACAGCCGAACACCGATTCCGTCAACGACCGAATAGATCGAAATGCAGAACCCGGTGCCCAGCGCAAACATCAGTGCACTGCGCCCAACGCCCGAGCGCAAAGCTTTCCAACTGCTCAGTTGGATACCCACAGCAATCAGGGCGATACCGGTCCAGGCCTGAAAAGGCAGCACTTCTTCGACCAGGAACATTGCCCAAAGCGAAACCAGCGCCGGGACAATCCCACGGGCGATGGGGTAGACCACACTCAGATCACCATGCTGATAGGCTTTACCCAGCATGAAATAGTAACCGAAATGCACAACGGTCGAGAGCAGGATGTAAACAAAGCTCTCTGGGTTTGGCAGCGGCAGCAGCATCACCATGACCGCCGCAGGCAGCACTTGACCCAGAGCGACCAAACCCAGCATCGTGGTTCGATCTGCCGCTGTCTTCACGATTGCATTCCACACCGCGTGCAGCAAAGCAGCCGAAAGAATAATAAGGACAACGAACAGGGTCATGCCCGGACCTTTCCCGCAGAGATTTCGCGCCAAAAGGGTCAACTGCCCTATTCACTTGGCGCCATGTCTGCAAAGGGTGGATTGTTGTCAAGCCCGTTTCAGGTCACCTGGGTTGTCAGCCAAGTCTCGATCATCGAAGCTGGCCCATCCCAACCCGGCTCCATGAACAGGAAATGCGCATGATCTTCGACCAGCAAAAAGGTTCCGCGATCCCCATAGCGCGCTGCCAGTGCGCGGCAGGTATCGGGGTTGACAGCCCTGTCTTCGGCACCCGAGACCACCAGAACCGGGCAGTCAACTTTGTCGAAATCAACCTTGATTGCGTGATGGTCATCGAACATCCAAAAGAACATTTCAAACATCACGCGCCCGCTTTCTGCGCCCAATCGGTCGAATACAGCGTGTTGCTGCGCCTCATCCATCTTGTTCAGAGCAAACGGGGCCATCAAATCGAACCCGACCCGCATCGGCTGCTTCCAGAATGGGCCGCCTTCCATCAAGGCGCGCGGTACAGCGCGTTCATCATCGGTTTCGGGCAAGGTGCCCCAAGGCGCATTGGGATTGATCAGAACGATGGCACTGGCCAAACCACGAGACGCCACTTGCTGTGCCACCACCCCAGCAATGGCATGCCCCAAAATGACAGGTTTGCGATCCAGCCCTTTTACAAAATCGGCGATGTCATTGGTGTAGTCCATAACACTGGCATCGGTCAGACCCGGGTCGGGGTCCGCTTTCGGATCACCCTCGTGGTATCGCAAGGCAGGAACGTGAACCGTCCAACCTCGGTCCCGAAAAAAGGCCGCGTAATCCTGCATGCACCAAGGTCCGGCAAATGCTCCGTGGATAAGAACGATTTCTTTGGTCATCGAAGTCCCCCCTGCGCTGTTTCCAGTATGGGTATATGGTAAGACGTTACAACTGCCCGTGATCCCTGTTGCAGGTCGAAGCACAGGTCCTAAGATTGGACCCATGAGTTTTGTGACCGACAATCAATTACCGCTGCTGATCCTGTTCTTTGTCGTGGGCTCAATCGGCACTGCCTTTCTGTTTCGCAAACCGGCAGGGCACCGGGCGTGGAAACTGGCTGATCTGGTATGGGTTGTGCTGGGTGGCATCGGGGCATTGGTCGCTGTTTTGGCCGGGCTTTACACCTCGGACAGCTCGCGACTGGACCGGCAGATCGACGTGGCCTATGCCGCGACGCTGGCATTTGACAGGGATGCGGCCCGGTTCCGCCTGCGGTTCTGTGATCCGGCCTTTGATCCGGATACCGCCGTTTTATGCGAAAAAGTTGAATTCCTTTCAGCTTCGACCGCCAGCAACTCGGAACTGCCCCTGTTCATCGCGGTTACGAACGAGGTGGCCCCCCTACAGGGGCTTCACTTCCTGGTTGGGGGTCAGTCCAGGGACGAAATGGACGAAATACGTGACATGGCCGCCAAGGCCGATGCCTTTGACATCGACCAGTTCCTTGTCTTCACTTCACTGGACGAAAGCACACAGACCGCCATTGACAACATGCGTCGCAAGGTTCCCGCGATTGCGGGCGATTATCTGATACTTGCGCAGAGCTACGATGACCTGATCGCGCAGGTCGGGAAGCTGAAAGAAGAATGGGAATACCTGCAGGACAATGCTCATATTCTTGTCCTGCAAATCGTGGCCCTATGCCTTGTCAGTTTTGCGGCACCATTTCGGCTCGGGAAATCCGTGGTCGAGCTGCGCACCACGCTCAGCGTCGATACATCTGCGCCAAAACTTGCGGGTCAGCCCCAAGAAAGTAACGCAGAAGAGTCCACAGGTTCCGAGCACCGCGCCGAAACCACCCCGTCCGCTCATACCGCTCCGCACTCGTAAAGGCGCGTGCGTTCAGAACAGTTACCTTTGGCAGCGCGCGCACCAAAGCCACATCTTCCATCAACGGCTGGTCGGGAAACCCGCCTGCTGTTTGATAGGTGTGACGCGGAACCAGCAATCCCTGATCTCCGTAAGGCAATCCCAGCATCCTGCTGCGCAGATTGGCCCAGCCAGCCACCCAGACCGGCGCGATCCCGCGCGCGCGGAACGCCAGCCGAAACGCCGCAGGTTTGGCTGAAGGCAGGTGGGCGCTCACGGCCTCGCTCCATCCCTGTTGCAGCACAGTATCAGCATGAAGGATCAGCAGCCAATCCCCTTTGGTCTGCGCGCACCCCCGGCGCAGCTGGCCGCCTCGGGATGGCGGGCCGGTCACGACCGTCGCACCGGCCTGTTCCGCAATATCCGGCGTGTGATCGGTTGAGCCTGCATCGCTGATGATCAATTCCCGGATCAACCCGGCATGCACCCCTTCCATCAAAGCCCCAAGGCATTCGGGCAAAGCGTCGGCGGCGTTGAGGGTCGGGATTACGACGGTAATAGGCGCGGGCACGTCTGATAACCTCTGGTCTTGGCATCGGAACTTCCTATATCACGAGGCCTGAGGAAATGACGAGGACCAAGCCATGCCCACCCGCCGCATACTGCGCCTGTCCGGCTCGGATACCGAAAGCTTTTTGCAGGATCTGATCACCAACGACATTAAGGGGTTGGACAACGGGCTGGTCTACGCCGCTCTGCTTACTCCGCAGGGAAAGTACCTGGCGGATTTCTTCCTGAAACGAGATGACGGCAGAGTTCTTCTGGATGTGGCCGAACACCTTGCGGATGATCTGGTCAAACGTCTGACGATGTACAAGCTGCGTGCAGATGTGACGATCGAGGGAACCGATCTGAACCTGCAACGCGGCACCAAGGCTGCGCCGGAAACCGCCCTGCCCGATCCCCGCCACCCGGACATGGGCTGGCGCAACTACGCCCCCGAACCCGAGGGCGATGACGGAACCGACTGGGATGCACTGCGCGTCCGGCACTGCATCCCCGAGTCAGGCATTGAACTGACCCCGGACAGTTACATCCTGGAATCCGGGTTCGAAGCGCTGAATGGCGTGGATTTCAAAAAAGGGTGTTATGTCGGGCAGGAAGTGACCGCGCGCATGAAGCACAAGACCGAGTTGCGCAAAGGTCTGCGACGCGTCGTTGTTCAGGGCTCGGCCCCGGTGGGGACCGAGATCAGCGCAAGTGGCAAACCAGTCGGCACGTTATACACACAGGCGGGCGGAAACGGGATCGCGTATCTGCGATTTGATCGCGCAGGCCCTGATATGCAGGCCGAAGACGCCACGGTGCGCCTGGAGGACTGAGCCCACCTTGTTGCCAAATCGGCACGACCCGCGCATCAGCATGTATCGAAAAGTTTGAACCCGTTGTCCTGCACTGCCACAGTGCTGGCAAACAGGACGAACCGGATACCCGCATGTTTCGACTTTATTCTGCGATCTGGCGCGCCAGTGCAGGGCGGCAGATCATCCTCATCATGCTGTCCGTTGCAATTGCGGGCCTTGCCGCCGTGCCGCTTGAGTTTCAGCGCGACATCGTCAACCACCTGACATCCGACGATGTCGGGACTGAAAAACTGATCCAACTGGGCATCGGCATGATGGCCGTCATCCTGCTGAGCCTCGCCCTGAAATGGGTACTGGGCTATCGCGCCGGAACCTTGGGCGAAGACATGATCCGGCTGATCCGCCAACGCCTGCTTTGGCGTTCGACCGACCTGAAGGATTCAGACGAAGGCCTGCGCAAAGGCACCATGACCACCGCCATTTCGGCCGAAGCCGAAGAGTTGGGCAAGTTTGCCGGTGGAGCCTTTTCGGATCCGGTCGTTCAGATCGGAACACTGATCAGCGTCATCGGCTATATCTCGTCCACACAACCAGGTCTGGGGCTGATCGCGTTGTCAATGATCGTGCCGCAAATCATCATCGTTCTGGTCTCGCAGCGCAAAGTGAACACTTTCGTGGCGGAACGGGTTCGCATTCTGCGCGGTGCCACCGACCGGCTGACAACCGAGGATATCGAAGCCGTCGAGCGGGATATCAACACCATGTTCGATGACATTTACGACACGCGGCGGCGGATGTTCCTGTGGAAACTGTCGGCAAAGTTCCTGCTGAGCGTGATCAACGGGGCCGGCACCGTCGGTATCCTGATGCTTGGGGGATATCTGGTCTTGCAGGGCAAAACGGATGTGGGCACCGTGGTGGCCGCCACCAGTGGGCTCAGCCGCATTCAGGGACCCACTGCCTTTTTGATCGCATTCTATCGTCAGGTCAGTGCCAATCGCATCAAGTATGAACTGATGCTGGAACTGTTTGGCCCCGACCCAACACGGTATCGTTATCGCCCTAACGCATAAAAAAGACCGCGCGGCGAATGCCTGCGCGGTCCCTTATAAAAAGTGACGAAACGTCACGCGCGTTCGGAATATTCCATCGTTTCGGTGTTCACGACGATCATTTCGTCCTGGCCGATGAAGGGGGGAACCATAACCTTCACGCCATTGTCCAGCACCGCGGGCTTGAACGAGTTCGCCGCCGTCTGGCCCTTTACGACCGGTTCGGTCTCGACGATCTTGCAGGTCACTTTCTGCGGCAGCGTCGCGTTCAGCGCTTCGCTTTCGTAGAATTCGACAACAATGGTCATGCCATCTTGCAGAAACGGACGACGGTCACCCAGCAATTCTGCTGGTAATTCAATCTGTTCGTAGGTTTCTGAATCCATGAAGACCAGCATTCCGTCGGATTCGTACAGGAATTGCTGATCTTTTTGCTCCAGACGCACGCGTTCGACCTTGTCCGCCGAGCGGAAGCGTTCGTTCAGCTTCGAGCCATTGCGCAGGTTGCGCAGTTCCACCTGTGCAAAAGCCCCGCCTTTGCCCGGCTTTACATGGTCAACCTTGACCGCTGCCCACAGGCCACCGTTATGCTCAAGCACATTGCCGGGGCGAATTTCGTTCCCATTTATCTTGGGCATTACATAAATCCTTCACAAACGGTTGATGCATCAGTTGCGGTCCCTATATCTGGCGGGAACACACCTGACAAGACAACGACACCTAGTGCTGCACTTGCAGCAAGCCATGCAAGTGACGCAACGCAACTATGCATTTTAGCTGTATCCGAATCGCACCTAATAGGTCATAAGGACCCTCACGCCGAAAATGCAAGAGCAAGAACAACAAGGAAGACGAGATGAGAGATTTCGTTGACGGCACTGCCTTTAACAACGAGCAAGGCAATCGTGCGCGCAAACTTTTCGCGGCCGTTGTCCTGGCTGCACTTGATGATGCTATCGCCGACGACAAGAAGTACGGCAATGGCCCCGAACAAATCGCCCGCTGGGCGCGTTCGCGCGATGGGCGCGAAGTGCTGTCCTGCGCAGGAATTGACCCGAACGAACGGGTTGTCAGCGGATTGATGGAATTCGTTGGCCGTGGCGTGCGCACCTCAGTCGCATTGTCACGCGAGGAAAGCGAGCGCCGCAACGCTGCACAGCAGGCTGAAGCTGCCTGAACCAAGGCAGATTTGGATTGAACAAACGCGCTCTGCCTATCAGAGCGCGTTTTTCTATGCCTGATCGTCAAGCATGAAGCTGTTGGATCAAAAGAACAACAGCCATTGCCGCACCACCCAGAATTCAGCCGCCAGCATGGTCGCGAACAGGGCTTTGCCCCAGACCGGCAATCCACGCTGCCACAGCAGAACATATGCGGCCAGACAGACAAAAGCTGACACCGGGGCCACCCACAAGGCATGATGGTCGCTGTCCCAATAGCTGACAGGACTGTTGAACACCCAGTCGCCGATGGGCCAGAACTGTGGCCGTCCGTCGCCCGCATGAAGCAGGAAATCTGTCGCAAGATGCAACAGACCCGCCGCTGCACCGACAGCCAGAACTTGCCAACCTCTCCAGACTGTCAGCAGGAATGCCAGCCCCCAGAGGATAAAGGAATTGTCTATGGCGAACACGGTCTGCCACGCCGGGGAAAAGTAAAGCTGCCCGAAGACCACCTGCTCGGGGATGCCCAGAACAAACAGGGACACGCCCGCCATGACATACAGGGACAGATCCGGCAATAACGCTCCCAGCAGCGCAGCCCAGAGGACAGGCCCTTGCGGCGGCCGGGCAAACACGGCAGCCCCGATCAAAAGATGCGCAGGCGTGTTCATCCGGGTCTTTCCCTTCCGGCTCAAATCAGGTCATCTGCGCCCCGACATATAGGAGACAAACCATGGTTCGCGCCATCATGATTCAAGGCACTGGCAGCAATGTCGGAAAATCGGTTCTGGTGGCCGGGCTGGCGCGCGCCTACACGCGCCGGGGGCTTCGGGTCGCGCCGTTCAAACCCCAAAACATGTCGAACAATGCAGCCGTCACCGAAAACGGCGGCGAAATTGGCCGCGCGCAAGCCCTTCAGGCCCGTGCGGCAAAGCGGGCAACGCACACGGACATGAACCCTATTCTGCTCAAACCCGAGACGGATACCGGCGCGCAGATTATCGTTCAGGGGCAGCGCGCTGGCACGATGAAGGCCGGAGATTACCGCAAGGACAAGTCCAAGCTCCTGAGGGCCGCGCTGGAAAGCTTTGACAGGCTCTGCGCCGACGCTGATCTGGTTCTGATCGAGGGCGCTGGCAGCCCGGCTGAGACCAACCTGCGCAAAGGTGACATCGCCAATATGGGATTTGCCCGTACAGCGGACATACCTGTTGTACTGGTCGGGGACATTCATCGTGGCGGGGTGATTGCGCAGATCGTCGGTACTCGGGCCGTTCTGGACGAAGGCGACGTGGCGCAGATCAGGGGTTTTGCCATCAACCGTTTCAAAGGCGACGTGTCCCTGTTTGACGAAGGCCGCGATGATATCTCGGCCCGAACAGGCTGGCCCTGCCTTGGGGTCGTGCCCTGGTTTCACGACGCCTGGAAACTGCCGGCCGAAGACATGATGGATATCCGTTCCCACACCGGCGGCGCGTGCAAGGTCGTAGTGCCTCAGCTGGAACGTATGGCCAATTTCGACGATCTCGATCCGTTGTCTGCCGAACCCGGCGTGAGCGTCGAGGTCATCCCGGGCGGACGCCCCCTGCCCGGCGATGCGGATCTGGTTCTGCTTCCCGGAAGCAAATCCACGATCGGAGACCTGAGCTATTTCCGAGCACAGGGCTGGGATATCGACCTGTATGCCCATGTTCGCCGGGGTGGACATGTCTTGGGGTTGTGCGGCGGCTATCAGATGCTGGGCAAAACCATTTCCGATCCTGATGGCGTGGACGGCCGGCCGGGCAAAGTTGATGGTTTGGGGTTGTTGAACGTCGATACCGTAATGGGCGGGCAGAAACAGGTCATCCTGCGTTCCGCGCATGCCCTGCCAGACCGAGAGCCGGTCAGCGGATACGAAATCCACATGGGGCATACCGACGGCCCGGATTGCGCCCGCGCATGGCTTGAGGTCGAAGGCAGACCGGAAGGCGCCGCCAGCAGCGACGGCCGGGTCAAGGGCAGCTATCTTCATGGAATTTTTTCGTCAGACGCATTTCGTGCCCGCTATTTGTCAACGCTGGGCGTGACGTCGGACATTGCCTACGAAGACGGTGTCGAGCAGGCGCTGGATGATCTGGCCGATCATCTGGAGCGCCACATGAATCTTGACCTGATGCTGAGCCTGGCGCAGCCACCACAGCGTGGCTGAATCTTATCCCAGATCTTTCGCGGCGAGCGCGCGTGCGATTTCCCGCCGCACCATTTTGCGCACGTTTCGCGTGATCCGCTCGCCCATCGCGCCTTGCAACTCCTGGCGGACAACTTCCGCGATCATGTCGCGCAATGTCTCTTCATCCAAGTCGGTTGTCGCGACGTCTTCAACCACTTCAGTGTCACGACCGGTTTCAGCCGGTTGTGCTGCCCGGATGAACTCTGCGTTTTGTGCCGTATCGGTTTCAGGCTGCGGATCCTCCAGATCTTCCCGGTCCGTCAGAACGACGGTCCTTGCGGCCGCAAACTCCTCTTCAACATTCCACGGCAGAGATTGCGTCGGTGTGCCGGAATAGGCATCTGCGCTGTCGCCATCCGGCTCCCATTGATCCTCGGTTTGCGCGATCGCCGCTTCCAGCGCTTCGATCTTGGCGCTCAGGCTGATCGCGGGATCATCCGTAGAGCCGGATTCCGCGGCATTTGCCGTGGTCGCGTCATCCGCGGTGTTGGCCGGATCACCTGCCCTGACAATATCGCAGGCACGCAGCAGCATCGGCTTGGCCGACCCGGCAACATCAGCAGACGGCTTGGCGGGGATGACCTTGGCCTGAGCAGGTTTGCTGATGCGCAGCGCGTCCGTCAGCACCAAACGCCCCGG
This sequence comes from Ruegeria sp. BHSA118, assembly GCF_059613405.1. Taxonomy (NCBI): domain Bacteria; kingdom Pseudomonadati; phylum Pseudomonadota; class Alphaproteobacteria; order Rhodobacterales; family Roseobacteraceae; genus Ruegeria; species Ruegeria sp. BHSA118. The sequence goes on along the minus strand of NZ_JBXWSM010000008.1, from coordinate 35,651 downwards.
CTTGCGCGTTGCACCCTGTTGATCCGAGGAGGACTTACCACGACTGTCTTCACTGACCAGACGTTTGACCGAAGACAGAACGTCTTCGATCCCTGCTTTCACAACATTATCAGACATTGTTCTCTACCGCTCTATCGTTGGATCGAGTGTAGCCAAACAATCCGAGCCCTACAACAAATAGTATTGCCGGTTAATCCCGACGCAACGCTTTGAGGACTCGATCCAGATCCTTGCTTTGTTTGCTGACACGCGCGGGGGCTTTCTTGACCAGGTTGTAATACAAAGTCGGGTCATAGATCTGAACCGCCAGGCCCAGACGTTCCGCCGTCAAAAGGCCCTGCGCCTGCAACAGCTGAAACGCTGCGCGGGATCGTTCCGTTCGCGACGCCACTTCGGCCAGTTGCGCGTCCAGCAAATCCTGCTGAGCATTCAGAACATCCAAGGTGGTCCGGGCACCCAAGGTCGCTTCTTCCCTGATGCCATCAAATGCAACCTGCGATGCGCGAACTCGTTCCGTCGATGCCCTGAGGCTGGCACTGGCTGCCTGAAACGCTGCATACCGGTCCGTGACGCCCTGAGTGATGTTCTTTTGCACGTTCAGAAGGTTCGCACGAGACGCATCCCGGTTAGCCATGGCGCGCCGCACATTCGCGGCCAACCGGCCACCGGCGTAAATCGGCTGTGTAAAGTCCAGCGACACGGTCGCGTCATTCACATAATCGTTGTTGTCATAGCTTTCCCGCACGCCCGCATCCGCGTTCAGGCTGACATTCGGCCCAAGGTTGGCCCGCTGTTGCTGTACAATCAGATCAAAAGCGCGGACCTGATGCTGCGCCGACAGAATCGCCGGGTGGTTGCGTTGCGCGAGGCTGATCGCTTCTGCCTCACTCCGTGGCAGATTGGGCAGGCTGGGTTGACCAGCCGTCCGCCCCGGCGCCTTGCCCACCGCATTGACATATTCAGCCTGCGCGATGCTCAATTCACCACGCGCGACCGCCAGATCAGCTTGAGAGCTTGCCAGCTGCGCTTCGGAAAGCGCCACGTCCGTGCGCGTCACTTCGCCAACCTCAAAACGATCGTTCGATGCGCGAAGCTCTTCCGCCGAAACATCCACGTTGTTCTGGCGAATTGCGACTGTTTCTTCCTGTAGCAGCACGCCCAGGTAAGCATTCGCAGCGCGGATAAGCACCTGTTGCTCAATGTCGATCAGGGTTTGCCTGGTCGACAGAACCGTCTCCTGCGCCGATTGCTTGCCCAGAACCGAAGCGCCGCCATCATACAGAAGCTGAGTTAGCCCCAGGCCGGTGAAAAACCGGGACGGCTCGGTCGTCGTGACCACATTGTTGGTCCGAGACCGGGTATAATCCTGGCTGACCTGTACGGTCCAGTTGATGATCGGCCGCAATGCGGCAAGCGCGATCGCCACATCTTCATCAGCCGCGCGCAGAAGCGCCCGGTTCTGCTCCAGCAAGCCGCTTGTATTATACGCGCCGATGAAGGCGTCTGTTATGTTGTCAGCCCACGCCGGACGCCCTGGCATAACGCTGATGGCAAGTCCTGCGGTCACCGCGAATGCCCTGACCAGCTTGCCTGTCGCTGAACCACGCATACCGAAATCCTCTCAAACGAAATTACACTGCCCTGAAGGCAGTTTGCGGTCTTCTTTTCAACTAATCAAGGCGCCAGCAAAATCTATCGGCGGACTATAGCGAAAATGCACACTTCGTCGAAAAGCTCTCTAGTATCGGTGCACTGGCGTTGAAGGCATCCCGCCAGCTGACCCGGCCTCCGGTCTTTCGACCGATCCGCACGGTTCCAAGATTGCCTTCCACAAACAGGCAGGCGATCCGGCCATGTTCCTTGAGCTGATCCAACAGAGCGTCGGGAACCCGTTCAACACCGCCCTGCACCATGATCGCATCGTAAGGACCGTGCTCAGCCGCACCCTGGTCCAAAGGACCGACGTGGATAATGGCATTGTCCACATCGGCCTCAGCCAACAGGCTTTGCGCCTCGGACGCCAGCGAGTCGTCGCTTTCCACACCAACAACCAACTGGGCCATACGCGCGGCAACCGCAGTGGAATACCCCGTCGCCGGAGCGATATCGAGGATCATCTCGTCATTCGAAATGTTGAGCGCATCCAGCATTTTAGCGAGGGTTCTCGGCTCGAGCATACAGCGCCCGTTGCCCAGATCGATCACACTGTCGGCATAGGCGGCCTCACGCTGTGCGTCAGGTACGAAGTTTTCGCGCGGGACGTTCAGCATCGCCTCAATGATCGGGAACTTTGTAACATCCGAAGGTCGGATTTGCGTATCAACCATAGTGCGGCGCCGGGCTGCGAAATCTGTCATAGGATCTCTCGAGTCATTCCCAAAGTTTACCGGCTTTTGCCACATCCTGAACCGCCCAGCAACGGCCCTGTTGACGCAACCCCCCTGCGCCTGTGCGTTTGTGTTTACGGGCTTCATCAAATTTCAATCTCGTCGTCAAAAATGCGCGCAATCCTCTGGACGCCCCTTGGGAAAGCTGCTAAAACCCCACGCACACCACGACAAGTATTTGATTTTACTTGAAAAGGCGAGTTGGCGGAGTGGTGACGCAGCGGATTGCAAATCCGTGTACACCGGTTCGATTCCGGTACTCGCCTCCAATACCTCCAATGACTTACGGTATTTTTTCTCCTCGAGGTCCAATATCCAACCAACTATTGGATTTTTCGTGTTGCGATCTTGTTCTGTTCAATCCGACTGCGAGCATTCTGTGCATATGCCGCCAGCTTGCGTTCAGGCAACACCCCGACGCGCTTCCTTGGCATCTTCACCTCGGAACGATCAGAATTGTTGACCTGAACTATTGGTCCGGCCCGGTTAGGTGAAGACCATTCTAGTGGGCAGTTTGCGATCAGGGACGGCCAAGCCGGTCCTTTGCGCGGTTCAGGCAGCGGCAGAATGGTGCTGCAAACAAAGCTGTCGGATTGTCTGTTGTTCGTGGCTGGAATTGACCTGCCTTTACCTGTGCTGCTTCGACTTGGTTGGAACGGCATCGCGCCCGCACGAAACGTGCTGGCTTCCTCATGCAATTTGGCCAATCCTTCTTTCTGACGTGTTCGTCAAACGGGGTTCTCGAAAGCATTGCTCACACCGCAACCATTGAGCAACATTATGTCTCAACACCTCCAAAAAACGAAACTTCATGACAAGTCGGAAAGGATGAACTAGGAATCTAACAAAGAAAAAGTTCTGGACGTATTGTGGAACACGTTGCCTTTACCTTCGAGATGGGGGTCGTTTGCACCCTTCTGGCTTTCACCGTTTTCTTGTTCGTTTCCGAGATCATAAGGATCGACCTTTCCGCCATATTGGTTCTGGTTCTCATAGGTTTGCTCAGCTACGCGCCCGGGCTGGGAAATCTGGCGGATGTTACTCTTCTGTTCGACGGCTTCGCATCCAATGCCGTTATCTCGATCATTGCAGTCATGATCGTCGGGGCGGGTCTGGACAAGACGGGGATCATGAACAAGGTAGCTGCCGTCATCCTCAAATACGGCGGCAAATCCGAAGGCAGGGTTGTACCAATCATTTCCGGCACCGTTGGCGTCATATCCTCGTTCATGCAAAATGTCGGCGCCGCTGCTCTGTTCCTGCCGGTTGTCAGCCGAATTTCTTCGCGGTCAGGTATACCGCTGTCGCGCTTGCTGATGCCGATGGGATTTTGCGCCATTTTGGGCGGCACAATGACGATGGTGGGGTCGTCTCCTCTTATCCTGCTGAACGATCTGATCCTGACGGCAAATGACAGTCTGCCGGCCTCTCAGAAAATGGAGCCCTTCGGCCTGTTCTCGGTCACGCCGATCGGTGCGGTTCTGATTCTGACCGGAATTGGTTACTTTCTGCTGTTAGGACGCTGGGTTTTGCCCGAGGCTGAAGGGCCCGACAATACGGGTACCGGACAAGGGACACAGGAATACCTGCAAAGGGTCTACGGCCTCAAAGCCGACGTGTTCGAAGTCGTGGTGCCCGAGGACAGCCCATTGGTCGGCGAGATTCTGGCCGACATCAACCACGAAAACCACCTGTACATCATTTCCACCTTCTATCGCGGTAAAACCTCGATGGTTCAGGTTTTGACAGCGGAAATTGCGGCTCCGTGCCGGCTGGCCATCGTAGGCCGCCGCTGGGAGGTCGAGAAATTCGCCGAGAAATACGGGCTGACCGTTCTTCCGGAATTGGACATTTTCGTCGAAGAGTTCGCCCCAACCAATGCAGGCGTGGCCGAGGTGGTCGTCACGCCCGACAGCAAGCTGATCGGCAAATGCCCCCGCGAGCTTTTGTTTCGCAAGACCTACGGGATGTCGCTGCTTGCCATTCACCGCGGCGAAGAGACGCTGAGCCATGTCGAGACCGAGGATCACGAATCCACTCAGATCGGGCTCGAAAAGTTTCAGGCGGGCGACATGCTTGTGGCACATACCAGGTGGGACAACCTGATGCGGATCAAACGAGATCCGGATTTCGTCGTTGTGACAACGGACTTTCCCCAGGACGAGCTGAGGCCGCAAAAAGTCGGCTGGGCCCTGGCATTCTTCGCCATTTCGCTGTCTTTGATCCTGTTCACGGATGTCCGGCTTTCACTCTGTCTTCTTACCGGCGCGGTGGGCATGATGCTGACCCGTGTGCTCAGCGTGGACGAGGCGTACCGCGCGGTCGGGTGGAACACCGTATTCCTGCTCGCTTGCCTCATACCTTTGGGACAAGCCGTGCAGAACACAGGCACGGCCGCGTGGATCGCGCAGCAGATCATGATAATTCTGGACGGTTGGCCGCTCTGGTCGCTGCAAACCGGCATCGCCATTCTGGCGACGGCCTTTTCTTTGGTCATGTCCAATGTGGGGGCGACGGTTCTGCTGGTGCCGCTGGCGGTATCGATTGCGGTGGCGGCGGGTGGAAACCCGGCCGTCTTTGCCCTGACGGTCGCGATATCGACCTCGAACAGCTTCATCATCCCAACCCATCAGGTAAACGCGTTGATCATGGGTCCGGCCGGATACAAGGTGATGGATTTCGTCCGCTCCGGCGGAATAATGACGGCGCTGTTTCTGGTCGTCTCGCTGCTCATGATCAACGTCATCTATTAGCGCACGAGGATCCGAGGTGTTCGGCGGTCTTTTCCCATCATCGGGACAGGTTCAGTCGAGGCACCCGTTCATCACAATGAACGACCCTTGCTGAGTCATCGCTGGTCGCTGGGCTCATCTCAGGCTGGACCCCGGCACAACATGCCGCCCATCGACGCCCACAGGTCGCTTTCCATGCCTCTGCATCATTGTTGCGCGCGACTCGCTTGACAAGCAGGCCAGCGGTGCCGCATGTCCCTTTCGTTGGTGTCGGTGACAGCCGATGAAAAGGGAATGCGTCAACGGTCTTGCCGCCAAACGCAGCCGCCCCCGCGACCGTGAACGGAGAGGATGCCCAATGCCACTGGCCCGAAAGCCGGGAAGGCGGGACATCCGACAGAGGCCCGCCTCTGGCATCCGCAAGCCGGGAGACCTGCCAACAACCGAAGTTGAAACCGGGCGGGGTGTTCCGGTGTCGGGTCCATGACCATCCGTGGCCCGCATGAAACCCCGTCCCCCGCGAAGAGGATTTGGGGGGATGAGAGACATGACCGAGACCGCACCAGTCGAGTTGCTGGTCTGTACCACCTGCCGTCGCGGCCTGCCTGTCGAAGATGACGCGCAACGCCCGGGCGCTTTGTTGCACAAGGCTCTGGAACAGGCGGACCTGCCCGACGGTGTCACCCTGAAAGCCGTTGAATGCCTGTCAAACTGTGATCAAGGCTGTTCAATCGTGTTGCGCGGACCGGGCCGCTGGACCTTCGTCTATGAAAACCTGAACGAAACAGATCATGTCGACGTCATCGTCGACGGCGCGACCAAGTATCTGGCCACTGAAGATGGCTTGGTGAAATGGCGCGAACGCCCTGAACATTTTCGCAAGAACTGTGCCTCGCGCATTCCCCCGATTGGAGCCTGACATGTCGAACCTCGAAAAACTCCCCGTCACAGTGATCACCGGCTTTCTGGGCTCGGGCAAGACCACTTTGGTGCGTCACCTGATGCAGAACCCACAGGGCAAGCGCCTTGCTGTCGTGGTCAACGAGTTCGGCGATGTGGGCGTCGATGGCGACATCCTGAAATCCTGTGCCATTCCTGATTGCCCGGCGGAAAACATCATGGAACTGGCCAATGGCTGCATCTGCTGCACCGTGGCAGATGATTTCATTCCCACCATCGAGGCCCTGATGGCGCTGGAGCCGCGCCCGGATCATATCCTGATCGAAACCAGCGGTCTGGCCCTGCCGAAACCGCTGCTCAAGGCGTTCGACTGGCCCGACATCCGCTCGAAGATCACCGTGGACGGCGTGATCGCCTTGGCCGATGCCGAGGCGGTGGCCGCCGGTCGCTTCGCGCCCAATGTCGAAGCGGTGGATGCCCAGCGCATGGCCGATGACTCGATCGATCACGAAACGCCCCTGTCCGAAGTGTTCGAGGATCAGATATCCTGCGCCGACATCATCCTGCTGACCAAGCCCGACCTGGCAGGCCCCGAAGGCGTGGCCAAGGCGCGCGCGATCATCGCCGCCGAGGCGCCACGCCCCCTGCCCGTCGTCGAAGTGGCCGAAGGTGCCGTGGACGTGCGCGTCGTATTGGGTTTGGAGGCCGCCGCCGAGGATGACATGGACGCCCGGCCCTCGCATCACGACGGCCATCACGATCACGAGCATGACGATTTCGAAAGCATCATCGTCGAGCTGCCCGAGCAGACCGATCCGGCCCAACTGGTCGCAAATATCGAACGTCTGGCCAATGAACTGAACATCCTGCGCGTCAAAGGCTATGCCGCCGTTCAGGGCAAGCCCATGCGCCTGCTGGTTCAGGCGGTGGGCGCGCGCGTGCGTCACCAGTATGACCGCCCGTGGGAACCCGGCGAGGATCGCCGCTCGCGCCTGGTGGTGATCGCCGAGCATGACGATATCAAAGAGGCGGAAATCCGCGAAATCCTCGTGGGTGTGCGTGAGGCTGCCGAGTAAGCCATGCACGTCGTCTTTCGCGAAAGCCACGGGCTCGAGGAAACTGAGACCCCGACCGATCTGGGCCAGAGCCCGGCGGATCTGGTGGTGCTGTCCTTCTCGGACAGCGACCTTGGCGCTTTCGCGGCGGGCTGGCATCGTGGTGGCGGACCGGATGGGCGAACGCCAACCCTGCGGCTGGCGAATTTGACGGCGCTGAAACACCCGCTGTCGGTCGATACCTATGTCGAACAGACGCTTCAAGGCGCCAAGGGCATTCTGATCCGGCTGATCGGCGGGGTGCCCTACTGGCCTTATGGGTTGCAGCAGGTTCTGGCGCTGGCACAAGCCAGGGGCATCGCGCTGGCGGTTCTGCCCGCCGACGGGCGCGAGGATACGCGGCTGGATGACTATTCCACCCTGCCGGTCTCGACCCTGCGGCGGTTAGCGCATCTGTGCGATACCGGCGGCGAGGTCGCGGCACAGGCGGCGCTGGCGCAGATGGCTTTGGCGGCGGGGCTTTATGCCGGTCCGGTGATGGGCGCCAAGACCTTGCCCGAATGTGGCGCGTGGTGTCCGGATCGCGGCGTAATCCCGGTGGAAACCGCGTTCGAAGGCAAGGCCAAACGAATCCTCGTCACCTTCTACCGCGCTTACCTGACCTCGGCAGACACCGCCCCGATCGCCGCCCTGATCCGCAGCCTGCGCGCCCGTGGATTCCAGGCGGTGGGTCTGTTTGCCCCGTCTCTCAAGGCACCTGTGGCCGCCGACTGGTTGCGGGAACAGGTTGTTGCACTGAACCCGTCGGCCATTGTCAACGCCACCTCGTTTTCGGGAAAAGGCGCGTCAGGAACGTCGCCTCTGGACGCCGCAAACGTCCCGGTGTTTCAGGTCGCTCTCGCCACCTCGCGCCGCAATGCCTGGGCCGAGGCGGAACGCGGTTTGTCCCCGGCCGATCTTGCCATGCATGTGGTACTGCCCGAGGTGGATGGACGGATCTCGGCAGGTATCGCGTCTTTCAAGGAACCCGGCAAACGCGATCCGCATCTGGAATACGCGCGCTTTGCACATCGGCCCGAACCGGACCGGATCGAAGCGATCATCGATCGTGTATCGGGATGGCTGGCACTGACCGACAAACCCAAGGCAGATCAGATTCCTGTGTTGGTCCTGTCCACCTATCCCGGCAAAGACTGGCAGATGGCCCATGCGGTTGGCCTCGACGCGCTGGGCTCGGCCGAGGCGATACTGTCCGATCTTGGCGAAGAAGGCTATGACATCGCGGCTGGCGAGCCGATTGCCAACACTCTTCTGGACGCACGGATATCGTGGTCGCTCGGGGATTATCTGAATGCGCTTGCGGAATTGCCCGAGACCCTGAGCGCTGATCTGCACACCGTATGGGGCGCGGCCGAAGACGATCCGGCCTGTGCCGATGGGGCCTTCCATTTCACCGCCCTGCGACGCGGCAAGGCGCTGGTCGCGTTGCAACCCGAACGCGGCACGCCCGAGCTGCGGGAGGACGTCTATCATGACCTCTCGCGCACCCCGCGCCACGGTTATGTCGCCTTCTATTTGTGGTTGCGCAAAGGGTTGGGTGCGGATGCGCTGATCCATATCGGCGCGCATGGAACGCTGGAATGGTTGCCCGGAAAATCGGTCGCCTTGTCAGCCGATTGCTGGCCCGAGGCGCTGATCGGCGATCTGCCGGTGATCTACCCGTTTATCGTGAACGACCCGGGCGAGGCTGCGCAAGCCAAGCGCCGGATCGGAGCCGTCACGCTGGGCCACATCCCACCGCCGTTGAAGGACAGCGGCACGCCGGATCGGATGGTTCGGCTTGAATCGCTGCTGGATGAGTTTTCCAACGCCGACGGGCTTGACCCCAAACGCCGCGACCGCTTGCAGGAAGATATCCGTGATGAGGCGCAGGCCATCGGTTTGGAAAGCGATCTTGGCCTCGATCAGGCTACTTGCACCGCCGAGGCCATCACCCGCATCGACCGCTTTGTCTGCGACATCAAGGAAAGCCAGTTTGGCGACGGGCTGCACATCTATGGACGTGTCCCGGATGTGACCGGCAGTTTCGACCCAGCCCCATCCGCCCATGCCGAACGCAAGGCCCTGAGCAATGCGCTGGCCGGCAAGCGGATCGAGGCTGGCCCGTCCGGTTCGCCATATCGTGGTCGGTCAGATGTTCTTCCCACCGGGCGGAACCTTTACACCACCGATCCGCGGTCGGTTCCGACCCGTGCGGCCTATGCTCAGGGTGTGAAACTGGCCGAGGAACTCGTGCGGCGCCATCTTCAGGAAGAAGGCGATTACCCGAAGGGGCTGATCGTCGATCTGTGGGGGTCAGCCACCATGCGCACGGCGGGCGAGGAATTCGCCATGGCGCTGCACCTGCTGGGCGTCAAACCCGTGTGGGACAAAGGGTCCGAGAGGGTTTCCGGCATCGAGGTTCTGCCGATCACTGACCTGAGCCGCCCGCGCCTGGACGTGACCTTGCGGGTCTCGGGCCTGTTCCGGGATGTTTTCCCGACGCTGTCCGCTTTGTTTGGCCAAGCGGTTCGCGCATTGGCCGCGCGCGATGAAGCGACGGACTGGAACCCCTATGCCGGGCAGGAGCCGGCAGCGCGGGTCTATGGACCTGCGCCCGGAAGCTATGGCGTCAATATGACCGAACTTTCCGAGGTGTATACCGACGAGGCCCGTGCGCAGGCCGGTGCAGCGTGGCTTGAGGCCAGCTCTTTTGCGTTGGAAGGCGAACACATCTCGCAGGACAAGGACGGCATCACCCAACGCGTTGCAAATGCGGACAGCTTTGTCCACTTGCAGGACCTGACCGAAACCGATCTTCTTCTGGCCAACGATTATGCCACACACGAGGCGGGATTTGCCGCCGCCAAGAAAATCGCCGGCGGAACCGCGCAGCTGTACCATCTGGACAACACCAACCCCGAAAACCCGCGTGCCCGCACTTTGCGCGAAGAAATCAGCCGCGTCGTCCACGCCCGTGCCGCAAATCCCGGCTGGATCGCCGGTATGCAACGCCATGGTTTCCGGGGGGCGGCTGAAATCGCGGCGACGCTGGATCACATGGCCTCTTTCGCGCATCTGTCGGGCACGGTCGCACCGCATCTTTTTGACCTCTACCACGATGCCACGCTGGGCAACGAAGAGGTGGACGCGTTCCTGCAAGAGGCCAATCCCAAGGCGCGTCAGGCCATGCAGGACCGGTTCCGCGCGCTGCTGGAGGCCGGGCTTTGGAACACGCGCCGGAATTCTATCCGGGCTGATCTGGAGGAATTGAGATGAGTGCACCGATAGTTCAGGGCTGGTGCCCGGGCGCCCATCGTCCGATGATGTCCGGTGACGGTCTGGTCGTCAGGGTCAGGCCCCGGCTGGCGCGCCTGAACGCCGATCAGGCACTGGGACTGTGCGATCTGGCGGACCGCTTTGGCAACGGCTCGATCGATTTGACCAATCGCGCCAATCTGCAATTGCGGGGCGTGGAAGAGGAAGACCATCAGCCTCTGCTCAAAGAGCTTGCCGCGCTGAACCTGCTGGATGCGGAACCCGGTATCGAAATACGCCGCAATATTCTGGTTACACCGCTCTATCAGGCGGGCGATTTGACCGCTCGGCTGACCCATGAACTGATTGACCGGCTTGCGGAGCTGCCGGCCCTGCCGGCAAAGTTCGGCTTTGCAATCGACACCGGCCCCGAACGTCTGCTGGCTTCGGATTCGGCTGATATTCGTCTGGAAACCGGTGCAGACGGCCTGATCCTGCGCGCTGACGGGTGCGAAACCGGGCGGAGCGTGACCGAGACCGATGCCATTGACCACGTGATCGCGCTGGCAATGTGGTTTGCCAAAACCTACACGCCCGAGACACGCCGCATGGCGCGTGTCATCGACGCCCTGCCGCAGGAATGGCAAGGATGTGCGCCCGGTTCTGTTGGCACAAAGCTTCAACCGGGTCCCTGCGAACTGGGTGCCCTTTACGGCGCGGCTTTTGGGTCGCTGCCTGCGCGCAAGCTGTATGACCTGATCGAGGACGGCGGAGCTTGCGCCCTGCGCGTCACCCCGTGGCGGCTGATCCTGCTGGAAGGCGGGGCGGCGATACCCGCCCCAGCCTTTGTCGAAGATGGCACCGATCCGTTGATGACCACCGACGCCTGCCCCGGCGCACCGTTCTGCCCGCAGGCGCAGGCCGAGACGCGCGACATCGCCCGGGCGTTGGCTGTGCGGGTTTCCGGACGCCTCCATGTTTCGGGCTGTGGCAAGGGATGCGCTCGCATGGGTCCTGCCGACATCACATTGGTGGGCGCAAACGGACGATTTGATCTTGTAAAACAGGGCCGCGCGGGGGATGAGCCCTGCCAACGCGGGCTCGACCCGGAAACACTCATGACTATGGACTTCACCTGATGCCCTATACATACGAAACCGATGGCGCGGCGATCTACAAGGAAAGCTTTGCCACCATCCGGTCAGAGGCTGATCTGGCCCGGTTTGATGCCGATGAAGAACAGGTTGCCGTTCGCATGATCCACGCCGCGGGTATGGTCGGGCTGGAAGAGTTCGTGCATTTCTCGCCCGGCTTCGTACAAAAGGCCCGTACCGCATTGGAAAATGGCGCACCGATCCTGTGCGATGCGCGCATGGTCAGCGAAGGTGTCACCCGCTTTCGCCTGCCTGCCGATAACGAGGTGATCTGCACCCTGCATGACGAACGCGTGCGCCCGCTGGCCGCTGAGATGAGCAACACCCGTTCCGCCGCGGCGCTGGAGCTGTGGCGGCCGCATCTGGAAGGTGCTCTGGTCGCCATCGGCAATGCGCCCACCGCACTTTTCCATTTGCTGAACATGCTGGAAGACCCGGATTGCCCGCGCCCTGCCGCGATCATCGGCTGCCCGGTTGGCTTTGTCGGCGCGGTGGAATCCAAAGACGCGTTGTGGCAGGCGCAACCCGTCCCCTCCTGCATTGTCAAAGGCCGTCTGGGTGGCAGCGCCATCACTGTCGCAGCCATCAACGCCATCGCAAGCCGGGCGGAATGAAAATGGGTACCATATACGGCGTGGGCCTTGGCCCCGGCGATCCGGATTTGATGAGCGTCCGGGCTGATCGCCTTCTGCGCAACGCCAAGCATGTGGCATTCTTTCGCAAACCGGGTCGCAGCGGGCAGGCCCGCAAAATTGTCAACGGGATGATCCCCGAAGGCGCGATTGAATTCCCGATGGAATACCCTGTGACCACCGAGATCCCGGTGACAGACCCGCGCTACAACGAATTGCTGGCCGCATTCTATGAAGAGTGTACAGCACACCTGAAGACGCTGTCGGAACAGGGCGAGGATGTGGTGGTCTTGTGTGAGGGCGATCCGTTTTTCTACGGCTCGTTCATGCATCTTTACAATCGGTTGCGTGACGAAGCTCCGGTCGAGGTTGTGCCAGCCATCACCGGCATGTCCGGTGCGTGGACGGCCACGGGCGACCCGATCACCTGGGGTGATGACGTGCTGACCGTGCTGGTTGGCACCCTGCCCGAAGACACGCTGGCGGAACGCATGGCTCTGACCGATGCGTTGGTCGTGATGAAAATCGGACGCAATATCGACAAGGTGAAGCGCGCTCTGAAGACCGCTGGCCTGTATGACCGGGCGTGGATCGTGGAATATGCGCAGATGCCGAACCAGACGGTGACCAAGCTGTCCGAAGCCTGCGAGAAGATCACCCCGTATTTCTCGATCATCGTCGTGCACGGTCAGGGGCGGCGACCATGAGCGGCTGGGTAAAGATTGCCGGTCTGGGGCCGGGTGACGAGGCGCTTGTTACACCAGAAGTAACAGCCGCGTTGGCCGAAGCCACCGATGTTGTGGGCTATATCCCATATGTGGCGCGCGTGGCCGACCGCCCCGGCCTGACCCTGCACGCCAGTGACAACCGGGTTGAAATCGACCGCTCGCAACACGCGCTGCAAATGGCTGCCGATGGCAAACGGGTGGTCGTTGTATCCTCGGGCGATCCCGGCGTGTTTGCCATGGCGGCGGCTGTGTTCGAAGCGTTGGAGAATGGCCCTGCGGAATGGCGAGACCTTCAGATCGATGTGCTGCCGGGGATCACCGCGATGTTGGCTGCATCCGCGCGCGCGGGTGCCCCGATGGGGCATGATTTCTGCGCCATCAACCTCAGCGACAACCTCAAACCATGGCCATTGATCGAAAAACGCCTGCGCCTTGCTGCACAGGCGGATTTCTCGATGGCCTTCTACAACCCCCGCTCGAAATCCCGCCCGGAAGGCTTTGTAAAAACGCTGAAAATCTTGCGCGAAGAATGTGAACCCGAGCGGGTGATCCTGTTTGCACGCGCCGTGTCACGAGCGGATGAGGCGATCCGGATTTCCACACTGGCCGAGGCCACGCCCGAGATGGCGGATATGCAGACCGTGGTGATCGTGGGGTCATCCCGCACGCGTGTCATCGAGCGCGATGGCGCATCCATCGTTTACACCCCTCGCTTCACCCCTGGTGAGGATCAGGTATGAACCAGCCAGTCCAGAACCTGTGCGACCTGCGAAAACTCGGTCCGCTTCGGCAGAACCGGGCGGTCGATCATCAGCACGGGAAGGCCCAGCGCCCGCGCCGCGTCCAGCTTGGCGCGCGCTCCCGTGCCGCCAGCGTTCTTGGACACGACCAGCTGCGTCCCATGGCGTTGCATCAGCGCCCGGTCGTCAGTTTCGGTAAACGGCCCTCGCGCGACGACCACCTCTGCGTTTGGCAAGGGCAAAGTGTCGGGCTCATCCACAAGGCGCAGCAGGTAGTAATGCTGGGGCTGGGCAGCGAAGTCTTCAAGATGCATACGACCGACAGCCAGGAACACACGCTGCGGATCACCTGCAAGCGCATCGACGGCGGCAGCGATGTCGGGCACGCGGTGCCAGATATCGCCGGGCTGCGACACCCAGGCCGCGCGGGTAAACACGGCCAAAGGTGTCCGCGTCGCGGTGCATGCCTCGATCGCGTTCCGGCTCATCCGGGCCGCAAATGGATGGGTCGCGTCCACGACATGGGTGATGGCGTTCTCATGGATATAGGCGGCCAGACCTTCCGGACCGCCGAAACCGCCGACCCGCACCGGCAACGGCTGCGGACGCGGGTTTTCCACCCGTCCAGCGTAGGAATACACAGCCGCAATCCCTTGTTGCGAAACAGCTTTGGCCAGCGCGTTGGCCTCGGTCGTGCCGCCAAGGATCAGGAGGGTTGTCATGTCTGAATCTCCGTGGCTGACCGTTCTGGGACTGGGCGAAGATGGGTTTGATGGCCTGTCGCCAACCAGCCGTCAAGTGCTGGACCGGGCCGAAGTGATCATGGGGCCGCCGCGCCACCTGTCATTGCTGCCCGAAACAGGGGCAGAGCGTGTCGAATGGCCTGTGCCGTTCTCGGATGGGCTGCCGATCCTGAAGGGATTGCGTGGCCGGCAGACCGTTGTTCTGGCCTCGGGCGATCCGTTCTGGTTTGGCGCAGGCTCTGTCATTGCGCGCAATTTCGATGCCGGTGAGTGGACGGCCCTGCCCGGCCAATCCACGTTTTCGCTGGCCGCTGCCCGGCTCGGCTGGCCTTTGGAAAGCACGCTGACCTTTGGCCTGCACGCCGCGCCGCTGACCCGTTTGCGTCCTCATTTGGCGCCGGGAGCGCACGCGATCCTGCTGCTGCGTGACGGAAAGGCCGTGGCGAAACTGGCACGGTATCTGACCGAGACAGGCTTTGCCGACTCGGCCCTGCATGTGATGCAGGCCTTAGGTGGCCCGCGCGAAAACACCCAAACAGTCACGCTGACAGAGGCGCTGTTGGGTACGTTCGACCATCCGGTCTGCGTTGGTCTTGAAGTTTCCGGTGCAGGACCTGCCCTTTCCAAGGCGTCTGGCAAACCGGACCACATCTTCGAGACGGACGGCCAGATCACCAAACGCCCGATCCGCGCGCTGACACTCTCGGCGCTTGCCCCGCAACGGGGCGAGCACCTGTGGGATATCGGAGGGGGCACAGGCTCGGTCAGCATTGAATGGCTGATGTGCGATCCGACCCTGACCGCAACCAGCATAGAACCCCGCGCTGACAGGGCTGAGCGCATTCGTCGGAATGCTGATGCACTGGGTCAGGATCGGCTGAACGTCATCCATGGCACCGCGCCCGCTGCACTGGAGGGGCTGGAACTGCCCGACGTGGTGTTCATCGGAGGGGGGCTTGATCCAGACCTGCTGCACTGGCTGCACCAGCGCCTGCCTTCCGGCACCCGCCTGGTTGCCAACGCCGTGACTTTGGAAAGCGAGGCCATGTTGGCCCGGTGGCATGAGAAGCTGGGCGGAGAGCTTCTGCGGATCGAACTCGCGCAGTCGGCGCCGCTTGGACCGCGCCGTGGCTGGAAATCCGCCTATCCGGTCGTGCAGTGGAGCGTGACGCTATGATCGTTGCCGGTTTGGGATTCTCCTCCGCCGCCACGGTTGACAGCTTGCGCGCCGTATTTGACACGGCGGCCGCAAACCACGATGTCGCCGCCCTGGCAACCGTTGCAGACAAGGAAGGTCATTCGGCCCTGACAACCTTTGCCGAAGAACTGTCGCTTCCCCTTCATTTCGTTGCCGCCGCCGATCTGGCCGGTCAACGCACACTCACCTGCTCGACCCGCAGCCGCGCCACCTATGGCACCGGGAGCGTGGCCGAAGCATCTGCATTGGCCGCCGCCGGAAAGCTTTTTGGCCCGGGCGCGCGGCTGCTTTCACCCAGACAGATTTCAGACGACCGGCTGGCGACCTGCGCCATAGCCATCGGAGGACAGACATGACCGTTCATTTCATTGGCGCCGGACCGGGCGCCGCCGACCTGTTGACACTGCGCGGGCGCGACATCATCGCATCCTGCCCCGTTTGCCTTTATGCGGGCTCCCTGGTTCCGGAAGAAATTCTTGGCCACTGCCCCGAAGGCGCAAAGATCGTGAACACCGCGCCAATGGATCTGGATCAGATAATGGCCGAGATTGAGGCCGCACATCAGGCCGGCCAGGACGTGGCCCGTCTGCATTCGGGCGACCTGTCGGTCTGGTCGGCGATGGGGGAACAGATCCGCCGCCTCAAGGAAATGGGCATCCCGGTCAGCGTGACCCCAGGCGTTCCGTCCTTTGCTGCGGCTGCTGCGGCTCTGGGAACCGAGCTTACTCTGCCCGGATTGGCGCAATCCGTGGTTCTGACCCGGACACCGGGCCGTGCATCTTCCATGCCCGAAGGCGAGACGTTGCAGAATTTCGCACGCACAGGGGCGACACTGGCCATTCATCTGTCGATTGGCAATCTGGACAATGTCATTGCCGATCTGACCCCGGCCTATGGGGCCGACTGTCCGGTCGCCGTGGTCTATCGTGCAAGCTGGCCGGATGAACGGATCATCCGCGCGACGCTGGGAACGCTCAAAGAGGCACTGGATGACAGCATCTCGCGGACTGCATTGATCATGGTCGGTCCGGCACTGGCGGGCGAAGGTTTCGACGAAAGCTGCCTGTACTCGAAAGATTACGACCGCCGCTATCGCCCGCAAAGCGCCGAGAGCCCCTGGTCAAGCTGGAGCCATGGTGATGATTAACCCTCCGGGCCTTCTGATTTCCGCCCCGTCTTCGGGCACGGGCAAGACAACGGTCATGCTGGGCCTGTTGCGCGCGTTGACCGAGGATGGCCTGACCGTTCAACCGTTCAAGAGCGGACCGGACTATATCGACCCCGCCTTCCACCGAGCCGCGTCCGGGCGGGCTTCGTTCAATCTTGACAGCTGGGCGATGGGCGATCCTTTGTTGAACGCGATCTCCGCGCAGGCCGAAGGCGCCGACATCGTGGTGGCAGAAGGTTCGATGGGCCTGTTCGATGGCGTGGCCAAACCGGGTGAGTTGGGTCATGGGTCCAGCGCCGAGACCGCTGCACGGATGGGTTGGCCGGTTGTGTTGGTGCTGGATGTCGGCGGTCAGGCGCAGTCTGCGGCGGCCACGGCGCTGGGGTTCAGGATGTACAACCCCGATCTGCCCTTTGCCGGCGTCATTCTGAACCGCTGTGCCAGCCCCCGGCACGAGCGCCTGACCCGGCTGGGGATGGAACGCGCAGGCCTGCCGGTTCTGGGTGTGCTGCCGCGCCGAGGCGATCTGACCCTACCCGAGCGGCATCTGGGCCTGATCCAGGCCGTCGAACACCCGGATCTGGAAAGCGCCATTGTGGGCTATGCCGCATTTCTGCGCGAACATGTGGATCTCGAAGCGATCAAACGGGCGGCTTCCTCAGGCCCCATTGGGCCATCGTCCGACGCGCTGCCGCGCCCTCCGGCCCAACGGATTGCGCTGGCACGGGATGCGGCATTTTCTTTTACTTACCCACATTTGCTGGAAGGCTGGCGCGCCGCTGGGGCCGAGATCCTTCCCTTCTCGCCACTGGCCGATGAAGCCCCGGCGGCGGATGCCGATCTGGTCTGGCTTCCCGGCGGATATCCTGAACTGCATGCAGGGACCTTGGCTGCTGCCCAAACGTTCCTTGCGGGTCTGCGTAAGCACGCCGAGACACGGCCAGTGCATGGCGAGTGCGGTGGGTACATGGCGCTGGGTCATGCGCTGATCGACAATGATGGCGTGCGCCATGAAATGGCTGGCCTGCTGGGGCTGGTGACGTCGTACCAAAAACGCAAATTCAACCTGGGCTATCGCAAGGCCGAACTTTTGGCCCCGATGCCGGGATATGCGCGGAATGCGGCGCTGCGCGGGCATGAGTTTCACTATTCCTCGATCGTGGATCAGCCTGACCCGCCGCTGGCCCGTGTGTTTGATGCCGAAGGCGCAGAGGGACCTCAGACCGGCTCCGTTCGCGGCAATGTCACCGGTACGTTCTTTCACCTGATCGCGGAGGCAACGGCATGAGCGGATTTGTGTCTTTCATCGGCTCGGGCCCCGGCGATCCGGAACTGCTGACGTTGAAGGCCGTCGACAGGATGCAAAAGGCCGACGCGATTTTGTTTGATGACCTCAGCAGCGGGCCAATTCTGAGCCACGCGCGTGAAGACGCCGATCTTGTGGGCGTAGGCAAACGGGCCGGTCGCCCCTCGCCCAAACAGGATCATGTCAGCCGGCTGCTTGTGGACTACGCCCGGACCGGCCAACATGTCGTGCGGCTGAAGTCCGGCGATGGCGGCATGTTCGGGCGGCTTGAAGAAGAGCTTGTTGCCCTTCGTGATGCGGGCATTGAATTCGAGATCATTCCCGGCATCCCGTCTGCCGTGGCCGCCGCAGCGGCCGCAGGGATCCCGCTGACGCGTCGTCTGACCGCACGGCGGGTGCAGTTCGTGACGGGACATGACGTCAGCGGCGCGCTGCCGGACGATCTGAACCTGACCGCACTGGCCGATCCTCAGGCCACCACCGTCGTATTCATGGGCAAACGTACTTTCCCGCTTCTGGCAGAAGCTCTGCATTCACACGGCCTGCCTTTGGATACGCCTGCTTTGATGGCCGAATCTGTTTCGACCCCGGATCAGAAGCTGACGCGCACCACCATCGGTGCTTTGGCCGAACAGCTGAAATCCGAGATTGGCACAGCTCCGGCCCTGATCCTTTACGGGCCGCTGGCGGAGTTCGAAGATGATTGACCTGAGCCTGATTGGCATCGGCACCGGCAACCCGGATCACGTGACCTTTCAGGGCGCGCAGGCGATCCGGTCGGCCGATCTGATCCTGATCCCCCGCAAGGGTGAGAACAAGGCCGATCTGGCGGGGCTGCGTGAGGACATCATCGACCGGGTAACTGAGACACCGCCAAGGATAGCCTATTTTGACATCCCCAGGCGCCGGGCGGACGATGGCTATCTGCACGGCGTGGACGAATGGCACGACGCCATTGCGCTGCGCTGGCAAGAGGCGATCGAGGCCCACCCCGGGGCGCAGCACATTGCGCTGCTGATTTGGGGCGATCCGTCCCTGTATGACAGTTCGCTGCGCATTGCTGCACGGTTGGACCCGCAACCAAATACCAAGGTTATCCCAGGCATCACCGCGTTGCAGGCGCTGACCGCTGCCCATGCGATTCCGATCAATGATCTGGGCGCACCTTACGTTGTTACAACCGGTCGTCGTATCCGGGACGAAGGCTGGCCTGATGCGGCCACGAACGTCGCGGTGATGCTCGACGGCGAATGCTCGTTCCAAACCCTTGATACGGCAGGTTTTGACATCTGGTGGGGCGCCTATGTGGGTATGAAAGAGGAGGTTCTGATCAGTGGCCCGCTGGATGAGGTTGCGCAGAACATCCTTAAGACCCGGGCGAGGGCCCGCGCCGAACATGGCTGGATCATGGATATCTACCTATTGAAGGCTCGACGGAAATAACGCACGGGCAAATAAACACGGGTTTGTGATGACGCGGATCGCTCAGGTCTGGCACACAGGTTGCACCTCAATACAGGAGACGTGACAATGAAAGCCCTCATTCCCTTGCTCTGCCTGATCGCTTTACCCGTTTGGGCACAAGACGCCCCAACCGGTTGGGCCGTGCTTCCCGCGGACAAGACCTACTCGGAACTGGTCAATGCGACCAAGGTTGCGATCAAGGACAACGGGCTGATTGTGGTGACGCAGGCTGGACCCACCAAGGCAGCTGCGGCACGAGGGATCACCATTCCGGGTAACATGGTGATTGGCGCGTTCAACAACGATTACGCGGTGCGGGTGCTGGAAACCTCTACCAATGCGATGATCGAAGCACCGATCCGTTTCTATGTCACCGAGAACGAGGACGGAACCGCAACCCTGTCTTACAAGACCCCCAGTTTCGTGTTTGACCCTTACATGGCGGAAGGCGGGCAAGCTTTGCAGGACATTGCCGTGGAACTGGATAAAACTTTTCAATCCGTCGCTGAAGACGCAGTCAAATAGTCACACTGACGTGAACCGCCTTGCGTCCGGGAACGTCCTCCGCAATCTGCTTGAAACGGTTTTATCGGAGCATGACTGATGCAAGACCCCTCGCCCCGCGCTGCGGATATTCTGGCCCAACGCCTGTATGAAGCGGGGTGCCGACACGCATTCGGGATGCCGGGGGGCGAGGTCCTGACGCTGGTCGATGCGCTGGAAAAGGCTGGGATCACCTTTCACCTGACCAAGCACGAAAACTCTGCCGGGTTCATGGCCGAGGCGGTTCATCATCGCGACGGTGCACCTGCGATTCTGGTGGCCACTCTGGGTCCGGGCGCAATGAACGGGATCAATGTGGTGGCGAACGCTTTGCAGGATCGTGTGCCGATGGTCGTTCTGACCGGATGCGTCGATGCGGACGAAGCATTGACCTATACCCATCAGGTCATGGATCACAGCCGGGTTTATCGCTCGATCACCAAAGGCACTTATACGCTGACAGCCAAAGGCGCGGATATCATTGCCGACAAGGCGGTGTCGCTGGCCATGCAGCCACGACCCGGCCCGGTTCATATCGATGTGCCTATCTCGGTTGCCGACACGCCTGTTACCGGCGTGAAACGCCGCCGGCTGGCCAAGGTCGCGCCAGTCAGCCCCGGTGGGGAATGCCTTGAGAAGGCCCGCCGCTGGGTGGCCGAGGCCGAACGCCCCGTCGCTATCATCGGTCTGGATGTCCTCTATGACGACTCGCGTAGTGTGGTGCAGGCGTTCCTGGAGCATTTTGGTATTCCTTTCGTGACGACCTACAAGGCCAAAGGCGTCGTGCCCGAGGATCACGCGCTGTGTCTGGGCGGCGCAGGGCTGTCGCCGCTGGCTGACAAGCACCTTCTGCCTCTGATCGAACAATCGGATCTGGTATTGTGTCTGGGATATGACCCGATCGAAATGCGCCCCGGCTGGCGTGAGATCTGGGATCCGGAAGAAAAGCGCGTGATCGATATATCTGCCGTGGTCAACGACCACTACATGCATCAGGCTGGATTGAACCTTGTCGCCGACACGGGCGAGACATTGGAGGCAATAGCCAAAGGTAACCCGGCCCGTGAGACATGGCCGGGCAACGAACCCACGCAGGTCAAGGCCGCGCTGGCAAAGGCCTTTCCCACCGATGAAAACTGGGGGCCCGCTGCCGTTATTGCCGAAACCCGCGCCGTCCTGCCGCCTGAAACACTGGCCACGGCCGACAGCGGCGCACACCGCATTCTGCTGAGCCAGATGTGGGCATGCAGCGAAGAACGCGGGCTGATCCAGTCCTCGGCTTTGTGCACGATGGGATGTGCCCTACCCATGGCCATTGGCCTGAAACTGGCCGAACCCGACCGCCCGGTGATCAGCTTCTCGGGGGACGCGGGGTTCCTGATGGTTGCGGGCGAGTTGTCGACAGCGGCTGAAATGGGCGGCAACCCGATTTTTCTGGTCTTCGTGGATGCCAGCCTTGCCCTGATCGAGCTAAAACAGCGCCAGCGACAGATGGGCAACACGGGCGTGGATTTCGGCCATCATGATTTTGCCGCCATGGGCCGGGCCTTTGGCGGCAATGGCCATACGGTTCGCAACAGGACAGAGTTGCGCGCCGCACTGGAAGCTGCTGTAAAGGCTGAGACATTTACGGTGATTGCTGCTGAAGTTGAGCGTGGAGGCTATGATGGCCGCATCTGAAGGCCCATTGAAGGGTGTGAAGGTTCTGGACCTTAGCCGTATCCTGGCAGGCCCAACATGCACACAGCTTCTGGGCGATCTGGGCGCAAGCGTCATCAAGATCGAAAACCCGGCAACCGGGGGCGACGACACGCGGCAATGGGGCCCGCCCTACGTGAGCGATGCCGAGGGCAACCGATCCGATCTGAGCGCCTATTTCATGTCTGCCAACCGCAACAAGAAATCCGTCGCGCTGGATATCTCCTCGGCCGAGGGTCAGGCGGAAATCAGACGCTTGGCGTCACATGCGGACATCCTGATCGAGAACTTCAAACCGGGCGGGCTGGCCAAATACGGGCTGGACTATGCCACCCTGTCGCAAGAGTTTCCAAGCCTCGTATACTGTTCAATCTCGGGTTACGGCCAAACCGGGCCGAATGCCAGCAAGCCCGGCTATGACCTGATGGCGCAGGGCTATGGCGGGATCATGTCACTGACCGGCGACCCCAAGGGCGCGCCCATGAAGGTGGGTGTTGGCATTGCCGACGTGATGTGCGGGATGTATGCAACCGTGGGTATTCTGGCCGCGCTGCGCCACCGCGACCTGACCGGCGAGGGCCAGCAGGTCGATCTGGCGCTGGTGGATTCTCAGATCGCCTGGCTGATCAATGAAGGCGTCAACTATCTGACGTCAGGCAATGTTCCGCAACGACGCGGAAACGGGCACCCGAACATCGTCCCTTATGACGTCTACGAAACTGCCGATGGGCACGTGATTCTCGCGGTTGGAAATGACGGCCAATTCAGAAAACTCTGCAACTTCATCAATGCTCCTGAACTGGCAGACGATCCGAGATTCGCGACCAACCCGGCCCGTCTGGAACATCGTGATGCGCTGAATTCGATTCTTCGCCCCACAGTGAAGGCGCTGGACACCCAGACCGTCATTTCCGGTCTGGAGGCTGTCAAAGTGCCCGTCGGCCCGGTGCAGACGCTGGATCAGGTGTTCAACACGGAACAAGTGGCCGCAAGACAGATGCAGATTGCCATGCAGGCCCAGCCGGGTCAGGTCAACCTGATCGGGAATCCCCTGAACCTGTCTCGGACACCTGTAACATATCGTAACGCCCCACCGGTCTGTGGGGCCGATACTGAGGCTGTTCTGAGCGCCGAAAACCCGTTCGAGGATTGAAATACTTGCACATCTAGGCGACAAGTCGCTGAAACATGCCCTTGAATCGGCGGTTTTTTTCACCTTTTTCGCACACGTCATTTCACCAATTCGAGAGCAGCGTCGATACTGTTACGCCCCTCTCGCACACTCTGGTACATCGAACAGTGTCAAATATCGCAATCAGATTGGACCCAAGTATGAAACAAGACGTTTTCGGACAGATGAACACCCTGACCCAGCCGGCAGCAGTCGAAGCGTGGAATGGTGTTCTGCTTGGGTTCATGGCTCATGCCGCTGTCACGCCCCAACACTTGGGCAAAGTGCTGGAACTCGAGCCCGACTTCGCGCTGGGTCATGCGGTCAAAGGTCTGTTCATGGCGCTGCTTGGGCGGCGCGAGATGATGGCCGTTGCTGTCGAAGCGCTGGCGGCTGCCAACGCGGCGATGGAACGCCAGCCCATAACCACGCGTGAGCGTCTTTATGTGGATTCGCTTGCCCTCTATCTGGCGGGGCAACAGACGCAGGCGGTGCAGAAATTCGAAGCGATTCTGCGCGATCACCCGCAGGACACGCTGGCGATGAAACTAAGCCATGCGACCCGCTTCGTTCTGGGTGATGCAAACGGGATGCGCCGCTCGATCGAACGGGTGATGCCCGCTTATGAGCCGGACCACCCCGGGCGCGGCTATCTGCTGGGCTGTCATTCCTTCGCACTGGAAGAAACAGGCGCTTATGAAAAGGCCGAAATCGCGGGCCGTCAGGCGCTGTGGATGGTGTCCGACGATGCCTGGGGCCTGCACGCGGTGGCCCATGTCCACGAAATGACCGGCAATGCGCAGCTGGGCCTTGACTGGCTGGCCGGGCGCGAGGCGGCCTGGGCCCACTGCAACAACTTCCGTTACCACGTGTGGTGGCACAAGGCGCTGATGCATCTGGATCTGGGTCAGGTCGATCAGGTGATGGATCTGTATGACAACCACGTCCGCAAGGACAAAACCGACGATTACCGTGACATCTCGAACGGTACTTCGCTGCTGATGCGGCTTGAACTTGAGGGTGTGAATGTCGGAAATCGCTGGGAAGAGCTGGCTGATCTGAGTGCCGCACGAACGGAAGACGGCTGCCTGATCTTTGCGGATCTGCATTACCTGCTGGCGCTTACCGGTGACAATCGCGCCGATGCCACGGTCAAGATGCTGAACCGCATGAACAAGGATGCGGCCCGTGCCGACAACGACGCCACCCGCCGCATGGCAGACCCCGGTATCGCTGCGGCCATGGGCCTTGAGGCCTTTGGTGACGGCCACTATGGAACCGCGTTTGATCATCTGCTCGCGGCGCGCGATTCCATGCAACTGGCCGGTGGCAGCCACGCGCAACGTGATGTATTTGAACGCATTACCATTGATTCCGGCCTGCGCGCGGGTCGCTTGGACGCGGTGGAACGCATTCTGGATGACCGTCGCGCCAAGCGCGCCGGGGGCGAAGACAATTATGCCATCGCGCGTCGCGCCCTGATCGACGCGGCCCGCGACAGCGGTGACGTCCAAAGCGTCCCCGCCGAATAACAAGAAGACCAAGAAGGACAGAAAACGTATGGCGACCATATCGCCCGCTTCTGATTTTGTATCCGCTGCGGCCCCGGCCGCAGCCCCTGCCAGTGCGCGTGATCCGCGTCTGGATTTCTATCGCGGCATCGCGATGTTCATCATCCTGATCGCCCACATTCCCAATGATCCTTGGGCCAATTGGATCCCGGCGCGCTTTGGGTACTCGGACGCAACCGAGATCTTTGTGTTCTGCTCGGGCATGGCCTCGGCCATTGCTTTTGGTGGGGCATTTCTGCGCAAGGGATGGTGGATGGGCACCGCCCGAGTGGCCTATCGCATCTGGCAGGTCTATTGGGCCCATATTGCCCTGTTCTTCTTTGTTGCAATGACAATGGCCGCGCTGGATCAGACCGGTGCGTTCGAGAAGACCTATGTCTCGTCGCTGAACCTTCAGCATTTCTTCAATGACCCGGCCCCGCAAATGGTCGGGATTTTCACCCTGACCTATGTGCCGAACTACTTCGATATCCTGCCGATGTATCTGGTCGTACTGGCGCTGATGCCGCTTTACATGGCACTCTATCGCGTCAGTTTCTGGCTGATGGCGGCAGTTTGCGTGATCATCTGGTTCGTCGCACAAACCGGCGCGCTTGCCCTGCCCGCTGAACCCTGGTCCGAGCGCCAATGGTTCTTCAACCCCTTCGGATGGCAATTGCTGTTTTTCACCGGCTTCGCCTTCATGCGCGGTTGGATTCCGGCCCCGCCCGTGTCGAAATCTTTGATCTGGGTGGCGATTGCCTTTGTCGTATTGTCAGCCCCGTTCGGCTCATGGAAGGTCTTTACCTGGATCAACACTGCTGCACCCGAGCTTGGCGCAGTGATTCGCAAGGGCTGGCCCCTGACCGAAGAGCTGCGTGGCAAAACCGAGTTCGGCCTTCTTCGATATGTCCACTTTCTGTCGCTGGCCTATCTGGGATGGGTTGCAGCGGGCGAGCACGGCCACCGCCTGATCGCGACAGGTCATGGTGTGGGCGCACGCATCTGGCAATTCCTGCTTGCCGTTATCACCAAGGTCGGCCAGCAATCCCTTGCCGTATTTGTGTTTTCCATGGCTGCGGCTCGGCTGATCGGCGTCGCGCTGGATCAGGCTGGGCGGGATGTCGCCACTGTCTTTATCGCCAACATGATTGGGTTTGCGATGATCATCGGCGTTGCCTATCTGGCAGCTTGGTTCAAGTCACAACCCTGGAAGTCGAAGAAATGAAATTTACCCGTCGCGCATTCCTCGTCTCGACGACTGCTTTGGCCTTCGCTCCATCCGCCTATGCGACGAGCGGTGCGACGCCTTTTGACCGCGACCATGTGATCGAGATGGCCCGCGATCTGGCCAGCCGCCCCTATGTGGAACGCGAGATGGTACCACAGGAATGGCAGGACCTGACCTATCAGCAGTACCGTTCCATCCGATTCCGGCTTGACCGGGCGCTGTGGTATGAAACCGAGACACCGTTCAACGTGGATTTCTTCACCCCGGGCCTGTATTTCCCGCGCACCGTCAAGGTGGAAACGGTCGAGAACGGAATGACCAAGCCGGTCGCCTTCGATCTGGAAATGTTCGACAAATCCGAAGACGTGCCGCAACTGCCGGTCGATGACACGCTGGGCTTCTCGGGCCTGCGTCTGCGCACTGAAATGCACCGCCCCGGCAAGACTGATGAATTCTGCGTCTGGCAGGGGGCCAGCTATTTCCGCGCCATTGGCCTGCACGAGGTTTACGGGCTGTCCGCGCGGGGTCTGGCGTTGAAAACCGGCGACCCGGACGGCGAAGAATTTCCCGAATTCATCCGTTTCTGGCTGGAACGCCCCGAACCGGGCCAACGCAGTATGGTCGTGCACGCATTGTTGGACAGCCCCAGCGTGACCGGCGCCTATCGTTTCAACGTCACGGCGGGCGCGGATTGCATCATGGATGTCGAGGCAACGCTGTTCCCGCGCGAAGACCTGCCCCATGTAGGTATCGCTCCGGGAACTTCGATGTTCTTGTTCGATCAGACCAACCACAGCCGGTTCGACGATTTCCGCCCAGCTGTGCACGACAGCGACGGGCTGCTGGTGCGCAATGGTGCGGGCGAGGTTCTGTGGCGTCCGTTGGCCAATCCGACCCGATTGCAGGTTTCATCCTTCGTCGATACAAACCCGCGCGGGTTCGGTCTGATGCAGCGCAAACGAGAGTTTTCGGACTACGCCGATCTTGAGGCCAATTACCACAAGCGCCCGGGCCTGTGGGTCGAGCCCCAGGAAGACTGGGGCAAAGGCTCGGTCACGCTGGTCGAGATCCCGGCAGATCAGGAAATCTATGACAACATCGTCGCCTATTGGAGGCCCGCTGAACCTTATGCGGCAGGCAGTCAGGTTGATCTGTCCTATCGCCTGATCTGGGGGGAAGAACCCCAGCGCACACCGATGCCGCGCGTGATCAACACCGCGATGGGCGAGAACACCTTTGGCGAAGGCCGGCTGGCCGTCATCGATTTTGAAGACAGCGACTTGTTCGATGATATCGAGACGATCAGTGTCTTCGTGGATTCCCCTCATGCCGAAACCTCGGACGGTGTTCTGCAACGCAACCCGGATACGGGTGGGTTGCGTCTGGCGTTTTCGTTCCAACCTGAAGAGCGCGATCATGTTGAATTGCGCGCGCAGCTGCTGAAAGACAAACAGCCCGCCTCTGAGGTGTGGCTTTACCGATGGACCATATGAACCGCGATCTGCATATCATGCCGCCCGAGGCCCCTCTGGCGATGCCCGCGCAGAATTTCAGCGTAGGGTTCCACGATGCCGATGCCCCGTCGGGCACAGACACGAGTGCGACCGGATTTTGGCGCGCGCTTGCGTTTTCACCGGCGATGGTGGCGACATTGGGCCTGCTATGGATCATGAGCGACTGGTTCAGCGCCCAGGGGATCAATCTGATCGAAGGCATCCTGTTGGCGCTTATCTCGTTCAACTTCTTTTGGATTTCATTCACGGTCTGCACCGTTCTGCTGGGTATGGTGTCGCTGTCGCGACAGGATCGTCCGCAGCGCAAGCGCACAGCACAACCCCTGCGCGTGGCCCTTTTGACACCGGTCTACAACGAAGTGCCATGGAACGTGCTGGGCAATGCCCGCACCATGCTTGAGGATTTGCAGGCACGCGGTGGTCAGCATCACTATGCCATGTTCATCCTGTCCGACACACGCGATCCTGAAATCGCGGCACAGGAACAGGCCAGCGTCGAAGCCCTGCGTACCACGCTCGCCCCGGGGCTGGAGTTGTATTACCGCCGCCGCGAGCAGAACACCGACCGCAAGGTGGGTAACATCGCCGACTGGGTCAGTCGCTGGGGCGCAGACTGGGACGCGATGCTGGTTCTGGATGCGGACAGCCTGATGACAGGTCGCGCCATACATCGGCTGACCGATGCGCTGGCGCGTGATCCCGGTGCCGGGCTGATCCAGAGCTATCCGCAACTGATCGGCGCGCAATCGGTTTTTGCCCGGATGCAACAATTCGCCAATGGGGTCTACGGCATCGCCTTTGCCGAAGGTCTGGCCCGTTGGTGCGGGCAAGAGGGCAACTATTGGGGCCATAACGCGATTATCCGCACCAAGGCTTTTGCCACCAGCGCCGGCCTGCCCAAGCTGCGTTCGTTCAGTGGTCAGGACAAGCTGATCATGAGCCACGATTTTGTCGAGGCCGGCCTGCTGCGCCGCGCCGGATGGGCCGTGCGATTTCTGCCGCGTATTCGCGGATCATATGAAGAAACACCGCCGACCCTCATCGATCACGCCATGCGGGACCGCCGCTGGTGCCAGGGCAACCTGCAACACCTGAAACTGCTGGGTTCTTCCGGATTCCGTGCGGTGTCGCGGTTTCACATGTTCCACGGCGCGGTCGGCTATCTGATGTCCCCTTTGTGGTTTGCACTATTGTTGATGTGGGCGCTGATCGGTCAGGGTCAGGACGCCTCTGTCCTGCATTATTTCAGCCCCGACAATCCTTTGTTCCCGCAATGGCCCGAGATGTCGGAAACCCGCCACGTGCTGATTATTCTGGTCATGTACGCGATGCTGTTGGCCCCCAAGGTTCTGGGCGTTCTGGCCCTGCCGCTGAGCGGCGTACGCTACGCGGATTTCGGTGGAGGGCGCAAATTCCTCGCCTCTTTCCTGGCCGAGGTTCTGTTGTCGATCCTTTACGCTCCGATCCTGATGGTGCAACAGATGATCGCTGTTTTCCGTACGGCTTTCGGCATTCAGCGCGGCTGGTCGCCTCAGGCCCGCGACGGTGGCACCTATGGTCTGCGAACGCTGATCCTGTGCCATGCGCTGGAAACCATCAGTGGAGTGGCGCTGAGCGTCGGTATCCTGTCCGGTCTGGTGTCGATCTGGCTGGCCCCGATCGCCATCAGTCTGGCGCTGGCTATCCCGTTGTCTGCGCTCAGCGGTGTCTCGGCAGGTGCCGCGCGCAAGATGGTCGGAATGCGGGAGGACTTCAGCGAACCCGCCATTACCCGGTCGGCGCGCCGCTATCGCAATGAACTGAAGCGACTGGTCGAAGGCAAAGGCAACATGACCCCGGCAGAGTGATCAACTGCCTGGAAGCCCTTCGTACCAATCGACTATCATGTCGGCCCAGCCCGCGGGAACGGTGTGCCCTCCGGGAAACAGTGCAAATTCCAGCGCGCTGCCTTCGGCACAGGTGGTCCAGCGGCGGCGCATGAAATCACCCGTCGTGCTGAACCCGGCCGGTTTGTGATCGACACAACCGTTCGCATCCCGCCAGATTTCGAGACCCGCATGGATATCTCCCTGCTGAAAGCGTCCTCCGCCCAGCAAGCGCCCTTCCAGCGGCACCACATTGTCGGACCAGCCATGCGTGTGGAACATGCGGATCGGACCTTCGCAGGTTTCAGGGTGCGGGCGCCAGAAACCACCGGACACCGGGACATAGGCCGAAAACGTATCGGGGCTCTCGCAAGCCAGATAGTTGACCATGAAGGCTCCGGCGGAAAACCCGCCCAGCAGAACACGGTCAGTGTCAATGCCAAACCGCCGTGCCGCGTCTTGCACCGCTTCGGTCAGAAAGGCGGTTTCGTCCCGCTCACCAAAACCGGGATAGAAGTTCCAGCTTTTGGTGCCGCCCCGGTCGGGCCGTTCCAACCCCTCAGGGGCCATCACCGCATAGCCGCGCTCTAACAGCGGTTCGACCATCCCGCGATTGCGCATCGTACCCGCCCCACTGCCGCCATACCCGTGCAGGAATACCACCATGGGCGCATTGTCCGCGTCGGGCAGTTCGATGTGATAGGCACCCATGGGAGTCTCACAGGTATCCTCTTGATCGGCACACCCCGCGAAAGCGGTCTGCCCGGTCACTGCCAAGGCCAAAACAAGGCTGAATTCCCGGATCATCCTGCATCCTCATCATATTTTCGCACCGGCAATCCGGCCCGAACCCATCCCGGCCCTGCGGCCGAGCCCAACATGCCCTCGGGCACGTCGATCACATTGGTGAATCCAGCTTCGATCAGGCGGTTGCTCAGGCGCGCCGAGCGCACGCCGCGCGCGCAGATCAAGGCCACCGGGGTCGCCGGATCGCCGCCAGCCAATTCCGTCAGCGCATTGACAAAATCCTCGCGCCGCATGTCCAGAGGCACGGCGCCTTCGCCTATGCCCGATGCGCGCCATTCACGCGGCGTACGGATATCGATCAACAGAACGTTTCCCTTCGAGGCCCTCTCATAGGCTTCGGCAACCGCTATCCGGTCGCCGCCGTGGTCTTCGGGGATCAAACGGTATTCTCTGATCGCAACCCCGCCTGCAATCGCCGCGCATACGCCGATCAACAACCATCTTCGGGTTCGGTTCACCTTCTCGGCCAAGCTTCAGCCTCCTGTTCGCTGACATGTGTTCTATCACAGATGGTCAGAAACGGGGGCGTTGAAAAACCCGGCCCACATCAAGATCACGTCATTTTTTCGAATCCCTGCAGAGTTTCCGATGGGGCCAGTAGGACTCTGTAAAAAAGTTACAATATCTGGACAGTCGGGAAAATATCCTTACAAAATTGGCTTCACACTGACCGCCCAGACCGGAGTATCGCACTTGTCCCTATTCCTTATCGCGGCCCTTCCCTTCCTCGGCGCTGTTTTTCCTGCCCTGCTGATCCGGGCAGGCCGGAACGCCGCCGCCTCTGCCGCCGGGTTGACCACATTCCTGGCCCTGATGGGCCTGTTGATCCATATCCCTGCGGTGATGCGCGGAGACGTCGTGACCGCCCGGTTCGAGTGGATACCGGGGCTGGGGCTGAACGCGAACTTCATGCTGGACGGCCTGGGATTTTTGTTCGCGTTGCTGATCCTTGTCATTGGATTGCTCATCATTCTCTACGCACGGTTCTACCTGTCGCGCGAAGATCCGATGGGGCAGTTCTATACCTACCTGCTGCTGTTTCAGGGGGCGATGGTTGGTATTGTCCTGTCCGACAATATCCTGCTTTTGATTGTTTTCTGGGAGCTTACATCGCTCAGCTCATTCCTTCTGATCGGCTATTGGAAGCACCTTCCCGAAGGCCGGCAGGGCGCGCGCATGGCACTGGCTGTCACCGGCTCTGGCGGTTTGGCGATGATTGCCGGGATGCTGATCCTAGGCAATATCGTGGGGTCTTACGACCTCAGCGTCATTTTGCAGAACAAAGAACTGATCCAGGCTTCACCCTACTACATGCCTGCGCTGATCCTGATCCTGCTGGGCTGTTTTACCAAGTCGGCGCAGTTCCCGTTTCATTTCTGGCTGCCGCACGCCATGGCCGCGCCGACACCGGTTTCGGCCTATCTGCACTCTGCCACCATGGTGAAAGCGGGCCTGTTCCTGATGGCACGGATGTGGCCGGTTCTGGCCGGCACGGATGCGTGGTTCTATATCGTCGCCACGACGGGGCTGATCACCATGCTGATCGGCGCGTCAATCGCGTTGTTCAAGGACGACCTCAAGGCATTGCTGGCATTTTCGACCGTTTCGCATCTGGGCCTCATCACCATGCTGCTGGGCTTTGGCACAAAAATTGCCGCCGTCGCTGCCGTGTTTCACATTATCAACCATGCAACATTCAAAGCCGCCTTGTTCATGACCGCCGGGATCGTGGATCACGAAACCGGCACGCGCGATATCAAAAGGCTGGGCGGCTTGCGCCACCTGATGCCGATCACCTTCACCATTGGCACGATTGCCGCCCTCTCGATGGCCGGCCTGCCGCCTTTGAACGGTTTCCTGTCCAAAGAGATGATGCTTGAGGAAACCGTGCACACCACATGGCTGCACTCTCACTACCTGGTGCCGGGGCTGGCGCTGTTGGCTGCGTTGTTCTCGGCCGCGTATTCCTTCCGCTTCGTCAGCCACGTCTTTCTTGGACCACAGCGGGAAGATTATCCGGCACACCCGCATGATCCGCCCGTTGGATTGTGGATCGCCCCCGCGTTCCTGGCCGTGCTTGTCATTCTGATCGGCCTCTATTCTGCGGCCATTGTCGGACCATTGGTTGCAGTGGTGTCCAGCGCGGTGATCGGCGGCGAGAAGCTTCCGTATTACTCGCTGAAACTCTGGCATGGCTTCACACCGGCCCTTTACATGTCGGTCGTGGCCACGCTGGGCGGTCTGTTCCTGCTGGCGTTGCACAAACGAGGTGAGCGGATCTGGAACGCCCTGCCCCGCCCCGAAGCCAAGCAGATCTTTGAAACAATCATAGAAGCGCTGACCAGGCTGAGCCGCTGGATCACCGATGAGATGCACAACGGGGTCCTCAGCCGCTATGCGATCATCTTTGTCGCCTTTACCGTTGGCCTAGGTTATTACGCGTATTCGACCGGAACAATCGGTATTGAAACCCGCGTTCCGCTGCCGGCCCAGATCATTCCGATCATTGGCTGGATCTGCCTTGTGGGTGCGACGCTGGGCATCATGTGGTTCCACCGGAATCGTCTTTTGTCATTGGTATTGATCGGTGTCGTCGGCCTGATCGTTTCGATTGCCTTCAACTATCTCTCGGCCCCGGACCTTGCCTTGACGCAAATCTCGGTCGAGGTGGTGACAATGATCCTTTTGTTGCTGTCGCTGAACTTCCTGCCGACCGAAACGCCCTGGGACAGTTCGGCGGCGCGGCGTTGGCGGGACGCGGCGATTTCCGTGGTCGCGGGCCTTGGCACCGGTGCGCTGATCTACGCGATGATGATGCGCGATTTCGCATTCCCGACGATTTCAGAGTTCCATCTGGCCAATTCCTACAAAGGCGGCGGCGGCACCAATGTGGTCAATGTGATCCTTGTCGACTTCCGGGGTTTTGATACATTTGGTGAGATCATCGTTCTGGGCATTGCCGCGCTGATCATCTTTGCGCTGACGGAATCCGTTCTCGGTACAAATGTTCGCAGTTACCTGCTGAACCGCAAACCGCATTGGCCGCAATCCGGGGATTCGCATCCGCTGATGATGGTTGTGGTCACGCGCGTGATGATGCCGATCGCACTGATGGTCGGGGCGTACATCTTCTTCCGCGGGCACAACCAGCCCGGCGGGGGCTTTATCGCCGGCCTGATCGTCGCCATTGCCTATCTGATGCAATACATGGCCAGCGGCTATACCTGGGCCATCGAGCGGCAGAGGTTCTATTACCACGGCACCATCGGCTGGGGCGTTCTGATCGCCGCGGCAACCGGGTTGGGCGCGTGGTTCAACGAACGCCCCTTCCTGACCAGCGATTTCGGCTACATCAACTGGCCTCCGCTGGAGGAGTTCGAATGGGCCACCGCCATGCTGTTTGATACAGGCGTATTCCTGGCGGTTCTGGGTGCGGTCATGCTGGCACTGGACAGCCTGTCGCGCTTTGCGTGGCAACCGGGGATGGCACAGGAATTCCCGATGGATATCAACCCCCTGCGAGACAACCCGCCGGAAGAAGAACAAGAGAAGGAGCAGGCCTGATGGAAGCGCTCGTAGCCTCTGCCGTCGGTATCATGACCGCTGCCGGGATCTTCCTGATCCTGCGCCGCCGGACGTTTCCGGTCATTCTGGGCCTGTCTCTGATCACTTATGCGGTGAACGTCTTCCTGTTCGCGACCGGACGACTGGCTTTGAACGCGCCTGCGGTTCTGAACAAGTACAAGGACGTGCCCTATACCGACCCACTGCCACAGGCGCTGGTCCTGACGGCTATCGTGATCTCGTTCGGGATGACCGCCGTGATCGTGATGATCTCGCTCAGCGCATACCTGTCCGCCAAGAATGACCATATCGACATGACCGCCCAGGACAGTGTTGACGCGCCGGGAGATGACGCATGAACCACTGGATCGTTGCGCCGATCGTCCTGCCCGCGATTCTGGCCCCTTTCATCATCATGGTCCTGCGATACCATCTGGACCTGCAACGTATCTTCTCGGTCGCGGGTGTCGTGGCTTTGCTTGGGATTGCGCTGACAATCACGGCTCAGGCCTCGGGCGGGGACATTCAGGTGTACGAGCTTGGCGACTGGCCCGCCCCCTTTGGTATCGTCATGGTGCTGGATCGCATGTCCGCAATGATGGTTCTGCTGACCGCCCTGCTGGCCCTGCCGATCGTACTTTATGCCATTGCGTCGGGCTGGGATGACCGGGGCAAGCATTTCCACGCGCTGCTTCATTTCCAGCTCATGGGTGTCTGTGGCGCCTTCCTGACCGGCGACGCCTTCAACCTTTTCGTTTTCTTCGAGGTTCTGCTGATCGCGTCTTACGGCCTTATGACACATGGCGGTGGCGCGGTGCGGTTGAAAGCGGGTGTGCAGTATGTGGCGTATAACCTGTTGGGGTCGACCCTGTTTTTGTTTGCCCTCGGTACGATCTATGGTGTGACCGGTACGCTGAACATGGCGGACATCGCCCTGCGCGTTGCAGATATTCCGGCCGAAGATACCGCATTGCTGCGGGTTGGTGCAGTGTTGTTGCTGCTGGTCTTCTGCATCAAGGCCGCCGTTCTGCCGCTGCATTTCTGGCTGCCCGCCAGCTATGCCAACGCCCCGCTGCCTGTTGCAGCCCTGTTCGCAATCATGACCAAGGTGGGGGCCTATTCGATCCTGCGAATGTACACTCTGGCCTTCGGCCCCGACGTCGAAGTCACGCAGGGTCTGGTTGGCGATTGGCTGCAACCCGCGGCGCTGCTGACGCTTGCTGTTGGCGCCGTCGGCATTCTGGGATCGCAGCATATTGCCCGCATGGTTGCCTTCTGCGCCATTGCGTCCATGGGTACTTTGCTGATCGCGATTTCGCAGTTCACGCCCGGCGCGACGGCAGCCGCCCTTTACTACGTGTTCCATTCGACACTTGCGACCGCGTTGCTGTTCCTCATTGCTGACCTGATCATGGAACGGCAGGGAGGGGCCATAGCCCCCAAGCCGCCGATGCCGCAAAGCGGGTTGATTGCTGCCTTGTTCTTTGTCGGCGCCATTGCGATGGCTGGAATGCCGCCGCTGTCCGGCTTTGTTGGCAAGCTTTTGGTTCTGGACGCTTCGCGTGATGCATCCGATGCCACCGCGGTCTGGGCCGTTATCCTGATTGGATCATTCGTCACCATCGTCGGGCTGGCCCGTGCCGGGACGTTGATTTTCTGGAAAAGCTACGACGCTGAGGTTGTCACAACCGATGAAACCGCCGAAGGCGAAAACGCGCCTGCCCCCGCCGCCCCCGAACCGCAACCCGGCCTTGCTTTTACGGCTGTGTTCGGGGCCGTGGCAGGTCTGGTCCTGCTGACCCTGTTCGCAGGCCCGGCTCTGGAGTACACGAGCAAAACCGCAGAGCAGTTGTTTACGCCTGAAGACTACATCTCTGCCGTTTTGGGAAGGGAAGAGTGATGAAACTGCTGCGCCGGGTTTTCCCGCACCCCCACCTGACGATTTTGCTGACGCTGGTCTGGATTCTGCTGGCGAACAAGCCTTCGCTGAACTCATTGATCTTTGGCCTGATCCTCGGGATCATCATTCCGTTCGTCACGCAACCCTACTGGCCGGATCGTCCCAAACTTCGCAACTGGCCAATGGTTGTGGAATACATGCTGGTGGTGCTTTGGGATATCGTGGTTGCAAACGTGACAGTGGCCCGGATCATCCTGTTCAAACGCAATGATGACCGCCAGCCCAACTGGGTCTGTGTCCCGCT
>NZ_JBXWSM010000007.1:0-105690 GCF_059613405.1 Ruegeria sp. BHSA118 | reverse complement strand
GATCTGAATTGCGATTTTGGCTTCGTTCGGCCAGTTTGCTTTGGGAACTTGCCCGCCGTAACCGGTCATGTCTCGTGGATAAGGCTTCACATCGGTTTCCTTCTTCTTGAGTTGATCAATACCCCAGATAATCAATGATGTTTTTCAAAAAATACTGAAAGCAGCTTCCCACAGACTGCCTTTGCTCCTGGATGCGAAAACAGACTAGTAACTGTATAACTTGAGGAGTAGCGCAAATGACCGGTTACCTTACAACACATGTTCTGGATACGGCGCGGGGGTGCCCCGCCGAAGGATTGAAGATCGAACTGTTCCGCATTGAAGGTGCAGAGCGCCAGTTGCTGAAAACTCTGGTCACCAATGACGACGGCAGGACCGACGAACAAATTCTGCCCGAAACAGAGTTTTCAACAGGTGACTACGAACTTGTCTTCCATGCCGGAGATTACCTTGATGCCTGCGGCACACCTCCTGAAAACCCGCGCTTTTTGAACGTCATCCCGATCCGGTTTGGAATGTCCGAACATTCGCATTACCACGTGCCTTTGCTGCTTTCGCCCTTCGGATACTCGACCTATCGCGGCAGCTGAGCGACCTACCGGGCCGTATTTGCCGCCGCAATCGACGACCCGATGCGTTCGATTATGAATTCCATGAAAAGCCGCGTTTTGGGGTCCTGCATACGGCGGTGCGTAAACAGACATGCCATCTGAATCGGTTCTGGCGGCGTCTTTTCCGCCACCGGAACCAATGTCCCGGCCCTGAGATGCTGAGCGATCTCAAAAATCGGTTTCAACGCGATGCCGTGTCCGCCAAGCGCCCAGTCTGTCAGCACGTCGCCATCGTCTGACTCGTAGCGCCCGGAAACCCGGAACCGTTTTGGTCCCGCATCGGTCCTCAAAAGCCATTGAAACTCGGTCGCGCCCGGGAACCGCAAATTGAGACATTCGTGCTCATCAGCGATCAACGCGTCCCCGCTTTCGGGCATCCCGCGTTTTTTGATGTATTTCGGAGATGCACAAAGCACTCTTTCAACATCCGCGATCTTGCGAATACGCAGGTTGCTGTCCTCTGGCTGACCAAGAAAAAATGCCAGGTCCAGACCTTCGGTTGTCAGATCGACCTTCCGGTCGGTAAGCCTTAGCCGGACGTTCACCTCGGGGTACTCGGCAAGAAACTTCGGGACCTGCGGCGCAATCAACCGGCGCCCGACCCCCAAGGGCGCCGCGACATAGAGTGACCCTTTCAGGTTCTCGGTCAGATTGACGATCTGGGCTTCGGCACTTTCGACTGCTTCAAGGATCTCTGCCGCGCCGCGATAGAAAGATTTTCCCTGCTCGGTGGGCGTCAGGCTGCGTGTCGTGCGTTGGAACAAACGCACGCCAAGATGCTCTTCCAATTGCGATATACGCGCCGACGTGACGGCTGGCGAAACCCTCAGATCACGGCCCGCGGCGGACATGCTGCCCAATTCATAGACTCGGACAAAGGTTCTGATGTTATCAAGGTAGGACATTTTTTTGCATTTTTTGATACTGCTTGGTCTTTACCAGCAATACCAGAACAAAACACACTCGCATAGAGTAACCGGAAGCAAAGAATCTTAGGAGCAAAGCCATGTATGACTTGGCCGTAATGTGGGAGTGGATCGCCTTTTCCGTCCGCTGGCTGCATGTGATCACCGCGATGGCGTGGATTGGGGCGTCATTCTACTTTATCGCGCTGGACCTCATGCTTAAGCCGAACCCAGCCCTGCCGGACGGGGCCTACGGTGAAGAATGGGAAGTACATGGCGGCGGTTTCTACCACACCGTCAAATACCTGGTTGCGCCCTCGCGCATGCCCGAACACCTGACCTGGCACAAATGGCAGAGTTACACGACCTGGCTGTCAGGGGCGGCGTTGCTCATGATCATATACTGGGTCGGTGGCGAGTTGTTCCTGCTTGATCCGACCAAAGTGGACCTGGCGCTGTGGCAGGGGATTCTGATTTCCGGCGGATCACTGACCATTGGTTGGCTGCTGTACGATCAGATGTGCAAATCGAAACTGAGCGAACACCCGACCGTTCTGATGCTGCTGTTGTTCGTGATCCTGGTGATCATGTCCTGGGGCTACAACCAGATCTTCACCGGTCGTGCGGCGCTTTTGCATCTTGGCGCTTTCACTGCGACGATCATGACGGCCAACGTGTTCTTTCAGATCATGCCGAACCAACGGATCGTGGTCGAAGACCTCAAGGCCGGTCGGACGCCTGATGCCAAATACGGCAAGATCGCCAAGGTACGATCCACGCATAACAACTACCTGACTTTGCCGGTCGTGTTCCTGATGTTGTCGAACCACTATCCGCTTGCTTTCGGCACCGAGTATTCCTGGATCATCGCCAGCCTGATCTTTCTGACGGGCGTCACCATCCGTCACTATTTCAACACGATGCACGCAACTGGTAAAGGTCCGCACTGGACCTGGGGCGTGACGGTTCTGCTAATGGTCGTGATCGCCTGGCTGTCTTCGGTGAGAAACACTGAGACATGGGAAGACGCCGAAGCGCGCGAGCTGACGCCATACGAGCAGAAATATGCGTCCGCCGCGGGCTTCGAAGACGCCTATGACACGGTCTTGGGCAATTGTTCGATGTGCCACGCCCGCGAGCCGGTGTACGGCACCATGAAATGGGCCCCGAAGAAAGTTTATCTTGAGACACCCGGTGATGTCGCCCGACATGCTGACCAGATCTATCTGCAAGCCGGGATCAGCCACGCAATGCCGCCACCATCGGCAGTGCAAATGGATGAAGAGGCACGCCAAACCATCATCGCATGGGTGCGCGAAGTCAGAGACCAATAGACTCCTGCGCGCAAAACGATGACAGCGAACCGGGTCGTGATGCCCGGTTTTCTTTACGCGAAAAAGCGTTTGCTGTGCTGCGCGATGTGTTCGACAAACAGGCGCACCTTGGGATCTTGCAGCTTTTTGTGCGGATAAAGACACCCGAAAATCGTAGGCAAGGGGGGCGTCTCGGGCAAGACCTCGACCAGCCGTCCATCCTCGAGAAATTCCCGCACGTCAAAGCGCGGCTTGTTGACGATCCCCCTGCCGGCCAAGGCCCAGTCGGTCAGAACATCACCATCATCCGCGTCGTATTTGCCGCCAACTTCAAGCTTTCGCGGCCCCATGTCAGTGCGGAGAGTCCAATAGTATTCCGGAGACCTTGGATAACGCAGCAACAGGCAGTTATGAGGCATGTGCAACAAATCATCCGGTGTCTTGGGCGTCCCAAACCGCGACAGGTAATCGGGCGAGGCACACAGAACACGATCACAATCCGCGAACTTCCGCAGTTTCATGGTTGAATCGCCGGGCTCTCCAATGAAAAAGGCGATATCCAGACCGTCGGCCAGAATGTCCACCTTGCGATCGGACAGGCGCATGCGAATCTCTGTTTCCGGGTAGCGATCCGAGAATTCCGGCACCAGAGGCGCAACGATTCTGCGCCCGACACCCAAAGGCGCGGTGATGCGGATCGCCCCCCGAGGCGCGTCGGAAAAGCTGGCGACACGCGCTTCGGCGTGATCAAGCGCCAGCAGGACCGCCTTGGCTTCATCGTAGAAAACCGTCCCCACTTCGGTTGGTGTCATTGATCGGGTGGTTCGGTTGAACAGCCGCACACCCAGATGGTTTTCAAGCTCTTTCAACCGTTTGCTGGCCACCGCCGGGGTCAACCGAAGATCTCGCCCGCCAGAGGTGATGCTGCCCAGCTCCATCACTCGGACAAAAACACGCAGACTTTCGATGTAAGACATTGGAACCTCCCAGCAGTGAAAGAATGCGGCATGGCCCCTTCTTTTTCAACGATCTGTTGAAAGTATTTGCCGTTTGCAGCGATTTTCCACCTCAATCTTTGCTCCTATGGTTCCACTGACCACCCTCCGGAAGGCAGGGGCAGAGGGAGAATTCCATGACGCATCGCACCCACATCCAATTTGTCC
Organism: Ruegeria sp. BHSA118; assembly: GCF_059613405.1. Taxonomy (NCBI): domain Bacteria; kingdom Pseudomonadati; phylum Pseudomonadota; class Alphaproteobacteria; order Rhodobacterales; family Roseobacteraceae; genus Ruegeria; species Ruegeria sp. BHSA118. The sequence continues at coordinate 101,698 of NZ_JBXWSM010000007.1, read as the reverse complement.
TCAATGGCAAGGATGTCTCCGTCCCAGACGTGTCGGCAGGCCAGACACTTCTTGATTTCCTGCGCCTGGAGCGCCGGCTGACAGGAACGAAAGAAGGCTGCGCCGAAGGCGACTGCGGCGCGTGTACCGTGCTTGTCGGACGGCTTGGGCGCACGGGCCTGCACTATGCTCCGGTCAATGCCTGTATCCGGTTTCTTGCCTCTGTCGACGGCTGTCATGTCGTGACGGTTGAACATTTGTCCGGGCCTCAGGGCCGGCTGCACCCGGTTCAACAAGCCATGGTCGATCACCATGGCAGCCAGTGCGGGTTCTGCACACCGGGCTTCGTCATGGCCCTCTATGCGCTTTGGATGCAAACTCCGGAACCGACCGAAGCGCAGGTTGAAACCGCATTGCAGGGCAATCTGTGCCGCTGCACAGGGTATGAGCCAATCATCCGGGCGGCCATTGCTGTCAGCCGCTATGGCACCCCGGCGGCGGACCACCTGAACACTGAACGCGAATCCATGACCGCCCGACTGGCCGCCCTGAAGGACGGACGGCGCGTTGTGACTGGGCCCGAAGACAATCTGAGCATTCTCCCGTCCAGCGTTGATGATCTGGCCGAGTGTCTGCAGACCTATCCCAAGGCCACAATCGTGGCGGGGGCCACGGACGTGGGTCTTTGGGTCACCAAATTCCTGCGCAACATCGGGCCTGCCATCTTCACGGGTCATCTCGAACACCTGAAAACGGTTGAAAGACAGGGTTCCCTCCTCCTGATCGGTGCTGGCGCCAGCTACACCGATTGCCAGGACCTTCTGTCTGAACACCTGCCACACCTGTCCTCCTACTGGGATCGCATCGCAGGGTGGCAGGTGCGGAATATGGGAACCGTCGGTGGAAACATCGCCAACGGCTCCCCCATCGGGGATACGCCGCCGGTTCTTATTGCGCTTGGTGCTGAGATCACGCTGCGGCGCGGTTCCGAAAGCCGGACGCTGCCTCTGGCGGATTTCTTCATCGACTATGGCAAGCAAGACCGCCAACCCGATGAATTTGTCGAAAGCGTCCGCGTGCCTCTGCCCGGGCCAAATGATCTGGACGCTGCCTACAAGATTTCCAAGCGGCGTGACGAGGACATATCTTCCGTCGCTGCGGGTGTCCACATGACGATCACAGACGGCACCATCAGCGACGCACGCATCGCATTCGGCGGCATGGCTGCCACGCCCAAACGTGCATCGGCCGCCGAGGCGGCACTGGCTGGTCAACCCTGGGCGCGCGAAAGCTTTGAAGCCGCCGCCGAGGCGCTGGCACAGGATTTCTCACCTCTGACCGATTGGCGTGCATCGTCTGACTACCGGATGCTGACCGCCCAAAACCTGCTGCGCCGATTCTTCCTTGAAAACGACCGCGAAACCGACACCCCCGTTCAACTGACTTGTGCCTGATCAGGAGACGACAACATGAAAGACAACGTTTCCATCATTGGATCGGCTCACACCAATGTAAACCATGACAGTGCGGTCAAGCATGTCACGGGGCAGGCCGACTACACGGATGACATTGCGCTGCCACAAGGCGCGCTGCACGCGTATCTCGGCGTTTCAGACGTCGCGCACGCCAAGCTTCTGGGTATCGATTTCAGCGACGTTCTGGCAACGCCCGGCGTGGTCGGTGTGCTGACCGCTGATGACGTGCCGGGGGCCAATGATATCAGCCCGACCCACCTGAACGACGAACCGGTTTTCCCGACCGACGCCATACAATTCCACGGCCAGCCGTTGTTTGCCGTGATTGCCGAGACCCGCGACATCGCGCGCCGCGCCGCTGAACGGGCAAAGATCGACTACGAAACCCTGCCCCACGCGCTGGACCCGGTCGCCGCGCAGAAAGCAGGATACCCGCATGTCACAGCGCCTCTCAAGCTGGAGCGGGGAGACATCGCACCGGCTCAGGCGGCCGCGCCCAACCGGATCAAAGGCCGCATGAGCGTAGGCGGTCAGGATCACATGTACCTCGAAGGTCACATCGCCTTTGCGATTCCCGGCGAAGACGACGATGTGGTGGTGCATTGCTCGACCCAGCACCCGTCCGAGGCGCAGCACATGGTGGCGCATGTCCTTGGGGTGCCGTCCAATGCGGTCGTGGTCAACGTCCGCCGCATGGGTGGGGGATTTGGCGGCAAGGAAAGCCAGATGAACCTGTTCTGCGCAGTGGCGGCCATGGCTGCAAAAAAGTGGAACCGCGCTGTCAAAATCCGCCCCGACCGGGATCAGGACATGACCGCAACCGGAAAACGCCATGATTTCGTGATCGACTATGATGTCGCCTTTGACGACGAGGGCCGCATTCAGGCGGTCGAAGGCAGCTTCGCCGCGCGCTGTGGCTTTTCGGCAGACCTGTCCGGCCCCGTGACCGACCGGGCGCTTTTCCACGCGGACAACGCCTATTTCTATCCGAATGTGCGTCTGAACAGCCACCCTATGAAAACCAACACCGTATCGAATACTGCGTTTCGTGGGTTTGGCGGCCCGCAGGGCGTGATCGCGGCGGAACGGATGATCGAAGAAATCGCCTATGCCACGGGGCAGGATCCGTTGGATGTGCGCAAGGCCAATTTCTATGGCACCACGGACCGCAACGTGACCCCGTATCACCAAGTGGTCGAAGACTGCATTCTCGACCGGCTGGTCGGAGAGTTGGAAGAGACCTCGGAATACCGCAAGCGCCGTCAGGACATCATCGCGTTCAACAGGACATCGCCGGTTCTGAAAAAAGGCATCGCGCTGACACCGGTCAAGTTCGGCATTTCCTTTACTGCGACCTGGTATAATCAGGCCGGTGCGCTGGTGCATGTCTATAATGACGGGTCGATCCACCTGAACCACGGTGGCACCGAAATGGGCCAGGGTCTGAACACCAAGGTTGCTCAGGTCGTGGCCGAGGCCTTCCAGGTCGATTTCAACCGGATCAAGATCACCAAGACGACGACTGAAAAAGTTCCCAACACCTCGGCCACTGCGGCATCCAGCGGGACCGACCTGAATGGAATGGCGGCGTTGAACGCGGTCGAACAGATCAAGGAACGTCTGGTGAAGTTCGCATCCGAGACCTGGAGCGTCTCGCCAGAGGAAGTGTCCTTCCACGCCAATCAGGTGCATATCGGCCAAGACGTTCTGGCCTTCGATGCATTCATCAAACAGGCCTATCTGGCGCGCGTGCAACTGTCGGCGGCCGGGTTCTACAAGACGCCAAAAATCCACTGGGACCGGGCCAAAGGACAAGGCCGCCCGTTCTATTACTTCGCCTATGGGGCGTCCTGTTCAGAAGTCACGATTGACACTCTGACCGGTGAATACCGCGTGGATCGCACCGATCTGCTGCACGACGTCGGACGTTCGCTGAACCCTGTGCTGGACAAAGGTCAGGTCGAAGGCGCTTTCATTCAAGGTATGGGATGGCTGACCACTGAAGAGCTTTGGTGGGACGATGCCGGTCGCCTGCGTACCCATGCCCCGTCGACATACAAGATCCCGCTGGCGTCAGACCGCCCGCGCATCTTCAACGTGAACCTTGCCGATTGGTCGGAAAACCGCGAGCTGACCATCAAACGCTCCAAGGCCGTTGGCGAACCGCCGTTCATGCTGGGAATTTCGGTGTTCGAGGCCCTTTCGATGGCCGTGGCCTCGGTCGCTGATTACCGGGAATGCCCCCGCCTTGACGCGCCGGCCACGCCCGAACGTGTGCTGATGGCAGTCGCGCGGCTGCAAGCAGGGTCCTGAGCCATGGCTGTCCCGAGTTCCCTGAGCGAATTTCTGTCCGCGCAGCATTGCGTGATCCGCGTTGCGTTGACGCGTGTACGTGGGTCTTCGCCGCGCAATGAGGGGACAGAAATGTTCGTCGCGCCCGGGGCGTTGTGGGGAACCATAGGCGGTGGGCAGTTGGAATTCCTCGCAATCAACGCCGCGCGGGACATGCTGCGTGACGGTGCATTGCATCAGGATCTGGACGTGCCACTTGGCCCCGAGATCGGGCAATGCTGCGGCGGCCGGGTCGAACTGAACCTGTCCCGCATGCGTGCGTCCGACAAATGGGCCGCGACGGAACGCGCGGCCCGGAACGAAGATGCTTTGCCTCATGTCTATGTCATGGGGGCGGGCCACGTGGGGCGTGCCTTGGCCAATCAGTTTCAACATCTGCCGGTGCGCTGCATCCTTGTCGACACGCGACCCGAAGAGATTGACCAGTGCAAGGCAAATGTCGAAACCCGGGTCAGCGCAATCCCGGAAACTGATATCTGGGGAGCGCCCGCGGGCAGTGCCTTTATCATCCTGACCCATGATCACGGGCTGGATTTCCTGCTGACTTCCGCAGCACTGGAACGTCAGGACGCCGCTTACGTTGGGATGATCGGTTCCGCCACAAAGCGGATAAAGCTCAGGAACTGGGCGCAGAAACACTGTGACGGACAGTCCATCGAACATTTGAAATGCCCCATCGGGGCCAGCGGTAGCCGCGACAAGCGGCCCAGCGTCATCGCCGCCTTCGTGGCGGCCGAAGTGATGGCTGAATTGACCTCTGAAACTGCCGCGACCGCCCTGACCGGGGCAAACCAGGCGCCCCTGCGGGGCCACCATCACGACCGGAAAGGGAGATCGGCCTGACACCCGTCGGGCCGAACCGGTCACATCAGAGGAGGAGACCGTCATGGACGGGAGGACCTATGAATACAAGCTGTTTACCCGCAGCGATTTCAGCGCTTTCTGGGCGCTGTTTACCGACAACCTTGTCAACCTGCTGATCCTGTCCGGGGTCTGCCAGTTCGTGTTTCAAATGCCTGCGGACATCGTCTTTGGCCGCATCGTTCCCGGCGCCGCCATCGCGATTTTGGCCGGTGTCGCTGTCTACACTTACCTCGCCAAATGGGCGGCGAACGCCCAGGGCAAAGACGTAACCGCGTTGCCCTACGGCATCTCGACCCCGGTTATGTTCGTCTACCTGTTCGGGGTGATCGGACCCATCTATTGGGCGACAAATGACCCAATGCTTGCCTGGCAAGTGGGCATCGGCGCCGGATTCATGGGCGGGATCGTTGCGGCTCTGGGTGCCGTGGTTGGACCGTATCTCAAGCGGATCACGCCACGCGCCGGTATGCTGGGGACGCTGTGCGGTATTGCCCTGGTCTTCATCGGCTCTGTGCCGCTGGCCGAAGTGTTCGAGAACCCAATCATCGGCTTTACGTCGCTGCTGTTCATCCTCTGGGGTTTGATCGGCCGTTTCCGCCTGCCGGGCAATGTTCCAGCCGGCCTTGTCGCGATAGCTGCTGGTACCGTGATCGCCCTTCTGCTTGGCGAGTCCAAAATTGATGTCAGCGGCATCGGGTTCTACCCGCCAATCCCGTATTTCGGTGACCTGATCGCCGGTGTGCAATACCTGTTCGCTAACCCAGAGCTGTTCCTGGTGCTGATCCCCGTGCAGATCTATAACTTCATCGAAACGATGAACAACGTGGAATCCGCCGAAGCGGCAGGCGACCATTACCCTGTCGGGCTCTGCCAGGTGACGGACGGCGCGGGCACGATGCTGGGCGCTCTGTTTGGTTCGCCATTCCCGACAACCGTTTACATCGGCCATCCGGCCTATAAACGGCTGGATGCCCATGCGGGGTATATTGTCGGTGTGGCCGTTGTCATTGCCGCCGCCGCCTTTCTGGGCTTCCTGTCCTTCCTTGCGGGACTGATCCCGATCGCCGCAGCTGCACCGGTACTGGTCTTTGTCTCAGTCAGCCTGATCACCAACACGGCCTGGGCTGTAAAACCGATGCACATGGCTGCGGTATCCTTTGCGATCCTGCCCCATATCTCGGCCTTCCTGATGGTCAAATGGGGATCGTTGATGAACGCCCTGCGCAGCAGCGGTATCGAAGGGTTGCCATCCTTGGGAGATCCTGACCTGACCTCGGCCCTTCTGATGGAAGGGGCGCATTACGAGGGGCACCTTGCCCTGAGCCAGGGGGCGATCATCACCGGTCTGGTCTGGGGTGCCATCGTGGCCGACGTGATTGACGGGCGCTTCCGGATGGCCGGCGCGTTTGCTGTCGCAGGTGGGCTGATGTCTTCGATCGGCATCATCCATTCCTACACGCTACAGATGCCTCAGTTCGACGAGATAACCATCGGCTATCTGATCATCGGCGCGTTCCTCTACGTCTACCCGATGTTCGCCCCCAAAGAGGATCTCGAGCATCGCATCATCGTTCCTGACGAACCTGATCTCATCGATGACGATTCACCCGCTCAACAGGTCTGATCGGCAACGGGGCAGTCGCATGGCTGCCCCAAAAACCATCCTTTCCCGACCAATCGCGGCCGTTCATGAGGCAGAGTTTGCCCTGCTGTCGCTTGCTGATCTTTCTCTCGCCTATCTCAGTGTGACCGCATGTGGTTCGCACGGGTCTTGCAGCGGATCACCCTTGCGCACCACACGGCTGCGCCGCCGGGGCATCCTCCATCACGAATACGGTCGCAGCATCGGCTGGGTCACACAAAACAGACGATCGCAAGTGATTTGCGCGGGTTCAAGAACCTCACCCGCAAGCCCCGCATTCGGCCAGGCGTGACGAATTTTGTCGTTTGCGGGCTTTTGTGTCGCTTTCCGGCTTGTTGCGGCATGCTGGTGTGAACAAGAATACCTGCTTATGAAGAGTTGTTTTCCAAATCCTATGGACCGCCGTGCCACCGGCTGTGACCTTGTGATCCCAGCCTGATCTCAGGGCCTCTGGCCCTTACGCATCACGCTGTGACTACGGATTTTTCGGATAACCTCATGACAACTCAAGCGCTGCGCCTGGCCATCGATATTGGCGGTACGTTCACGGATACGGTTCTTGTCTCTGGCGAAGAGACGATACTTGCCTCGACCAAAACCCTGACCACGCATCACAACCCCGCCGACGGAGCCATGCAAGGTGCCGCGCGCGTGATGCAACAGACAGGGCACCGTCTGAGCGAAGTCACCGGTTTCATTCACGGCACCACGCTGGCCACCAACGCGCTGATCGAAAAACGCGGCGCGGTCGTGGCAACCGTGACCACCGAAGGGTTCAGGGACATTCTGGAAATCGCCTATGAGCGGCGCTACTCGCAATACGACATCAATCTGGAGAAACCTGATCTGCTGGTGCCGCGTGAGCGCGCGCTGACGGTCCGCGAGCGCGTTTCGGCGGATGGCAAAGTATTGATTCCGCTGGAAGACACAGCCATCGACGCATTGTTGAAGGATATCGACGCCAGCGGAGCGGAAGCCATCGCCATCTGCCTGATGCACGCATATGCAAACCCCGAGCACGAGCGCAGGCTGCGCGATACGCTGGCGGACAGGCGCCCCGATCTGACCGTCTCGATTTCGTCGGATGTCAGCCCCGAAGCGCGCGAATTCGACAGGCTGTGCACGACAGTCGCCAACGCCTATATCCAGCCTCTGATGGCAACGTATCTGGCCCGGTTTGTCCGACAATTCGAGGCCCGGGGCGTCACCTGTCCGATCCTGATGATGACAGCGGGTGGTGGAATGTGCACCATGCGAACCGCCGCGCGGTTTCCGATCCGGCTGGTGGAATCCGGCCCTGCCGGTGGTGCAATTCTGGCCGCCCGCGTCGCCGCCCGCGCCGGTCTGGATCAGGTATTGTCCTTTGACGTCGGCGGCACCACCGCCAAACTGTGCCTGATCGACAACGCCCGTCCCCAGACCTCGCGCCAGTTCGAGATTGCCCGCGCCGCACGGTTTATCAAAGGGTCCGGAATGCCGGTACGTATACCGGTCATCGAAATGATCGAGATCGGCGCCGGAGGCGGTTCTATTGCCGGGGTTGACCGGTTGGGACGGCTGACCGTAGGGCCAAAATCAGCGGGATCCGAGCCCGGCCCCGTCGCCTTCATGCGCGGTGGAACCGAACCCACGGTAACAGACAGCGATATTGCACTGGGATATATCGTACCGGACACGTTTGCCGAGGGGCATATTCAGCTTGATCCCGAAGCTTCGAAACGGGCGCTGAGCCGGGTGATCGGGTCAAAGCTGGATCTGGATGCCGTAGGCGCCGCCGATGGCGTCAGCCGTATCGTCGACGAAAGCATGGCCAGCGCGGGTCGGATGCACGCGGTGGAATCCGGCAAGGACCTTGGCCCACGAACAATGATAGCGTTTGGGGGCAACGGGCCATTGCACGCCAGCCGGGTCGCGCGATCCGCCGGGGTCAGCCGCATCGTGATCCCGCCCGATCCCGGTGTCGGATCGGCCGTCGGTTTCCTGTTCGCTCCGGTGTCTTTCGAGATCGTCCGCTCGCGTTATTCGTTGCTGGGCAGCATGGACCTGAACGGGATCAACACGCTGTTCCAAGCCATGATTTCCGAGGCAAGAGAGGTCGTCTTCCAAGGGGCCGGCGATGTCCCGACCCAGACGCTGCGCACTGCCTTCATGCGCTACAACGGACAAGGGCACGAGATCGAGATCACCCTTCCCGACCGCCCCCTGACCGCCGAAGATATCGTGCCGCTGACCGCTGCATTCGAACAGGAATACCGCAAGCAATTCTCGCGCCCGGTACCAGGAATGCAGATCGAGATTCTCAATTGGGCGGTGCGTGTCGCGACCTGTGACAGCGTCGCGCCGGCGGTTCCTAAAACGCCCCGGTTGAAGACGATTTCGGCGCCGGAAACCCGTCCGATCACCTGTGACGTGGACGGAGTATCGAAGCCAGCGGCCTTCGTTGCCCGAGCGGATCTGAAGCCCGGCGACCACCTTCACGGTCCCGCATTGATCACCGAGCCGCAGACAACCACGTTCGTATCCGCCGACTTCTCGGCGCATGTGGATGCCATGGGAAACCTCGTCCTCGTGCAGGACCAGAAAGGAGGCGCATGATGTCGGCCGATCTTTCACACGATCTTTCGCCTGCCCGATTGCAGGTGATGTGGAATCGCCTGCTGGCCGTGGTCGAAGAACAGGGCCAAACCCTGATCCGCGCCGCCTTCAGCCCGATCGTACGCGAATGCGGTGACATCTCTGCCGGGATATTTGACGCCGATGGCCGGATGCTGGCGCAGGCCGTGACCGGCACGCCGGGGCACATCAACACCATGGCCGAGGCGGTGCAGCACCTGCGCCGGGCTTTCCCGGTTCAGACCATGAAGCCGGGCGACATCTACATGACGAACGACCCATGGCTGGCCTCGGGGCACCTGAACGATTTTCTGCTGATGATGCCCGCATTCAAGGATGGTAAGGTGGTGGGCTTTACCTCCTGCACCTCGCATCTTGTTGATCTGGGTGGGTTGGGCATGGGCCCCGAAGGTTCCGACATCTATGACGAGGGCCTGCTGATCCCGCCCTGCAAGCTGGTTGAAGAGGGCATTCCCAACGCTTTGCTGCTGGACATCATCCGCGCCAACAGCCGCGAACCCATCGCCAATGATGGCGACATCTATGCACTGATCGCCTGCTGCGAAGCCGGGGTTGCAAGGCTGCTGTCGATGATGGAGGAATTTGGCCTCGACGATCTGGAGGCGCTCGGCTCATATATCATAGACACGTCGCGCCGCGGCACGCTGGAGGCCATCGCCGACGTGCCCGAAGGTGTCTACAAGAATGTTCTGAAGATGGACGGCTATGAGAATGAGCTGGAACTGCACGCCACCCTGACCATAAGGAAGGACGGCATGCATGTGGATTTCTCGGGCACCTCGGGCTGTTCGCGCAAGGGTATCAACGTGCCGCGGAACTATGCCACAGCCTACACGGTGTTTGCCTTGCGCTGCATTGTCGGCGCGGACATTCCCAACAATGCGGGATCGCTGGAGCCGTTTACCGTTGACGGGCCAAAGGGCTGCATCCTGAACGCGCAGCGCCCGGTGCCGGTTGCGATGCGGCATACCCTGGGTCAGGTCACGCCCGATCTGGTTCTGGGCTGCCTGCATCAGGCCCTGCCCGATGCAGTCCCGGCCGAAGGCGCAAGTTGCATGTTCGACCTGCCCATGCGCCATGCCCCCGAAGTGGCTCGTGATGGGGGTCGCGAATTCGCGGTGGAACCCGTGCACAATGGCGGAACCGGCGCGCGGCCTCATGCTGATGGTCTGTCGGCCACAGCCTATCCGTCCGGCGTGTTCGGCAGTCAGGTCGAGATCACCGAAAGCGTCGCACCCGTAACGATCTGGCGGCGCGAACTGCGCCCAGATTCCGGCGGCGCGGGCAAGTATCGCGGCGGGCTGGGGCAGCGGATCGAGATGACCTCGTCCAACGGTGCGCCCTTTATCGTGTTCCTGTCGGTCGAACGGCTGAAATACCCGGCGCTTGGCCGTATGGGCGGCAAACCCGGCGCGCCCGGTCGCATCCGTTTCAGGGACGGTGCAAACGATATTCCGGGCAAAGGAGAATTGCGGGTGGAACAAGGTGATTACCTGATCTTCGATACACCGGGGGGTGGCGGCTTTGGCGACCCCGCCGAACGCGACCCGGATGCGCTGGCGCTGGACATCAAACGCGGGTTGGTAAGTGCGCAAGGCGCCAGGATTTACGGGGGTAACGCATGATCCGACCGGTTCCTTACGTTGGCGCCATGGACGCTTATGCGCTGGCTGATCCGAACGGCGCAGGCACGATTTCACTGGCGCAGAACGAAAGCGCCTTTCCCGCAAGCCCCGCCGCCGTTGCGGCCGGGCAGGCAGCGTTGGCGGATCTGGCCCTTTATCCTGATCCGGAATGGGCCGAAATGCGCTCGGCCATTGCCGAGGTGCACGGGCTCGACCCGGCACGCATTTTGTGTGGCGCAGGCTCAATGGAACTGATTGGCTGTCTGATCCGCGCCTTTGCCGGGCCGGGCGATCAGGTGCTGGGCACACAATATGGCTATGCCTTTGTCGCCTCGGCCACAGCGCAGGCGCGGGCCGAATATGTGGCAGCGCCCGAGGTCGATTTGACCGTATCGGTGGACGCGCTTCTGGCCACTGTCACACCTGCCACCCGCATCGTGTTCGTCTGCAATCCGGGCAACCCCACCGGCACGCTGATCCCGAATGACGAAATTGTCCGCCTGCGATCGGATCTGCCCGGCGATACACTGCTGGTGGTGGACCAGGCCTATGCGGAATTTGCCGATGCCACGAACGATCCCGCACAAATCTTTGCGCTGGTGGATCAGGGCGACACCGTAATCACGCGTACATGTTCCAAGGCCTACGGGCTGGCGGGGGCGCGGGCCGGTTGGGGCTGTTTCCCAAGCGAAATCTCGGGCGAGGTCCGCAAGCTTTTGAATCCCAACAACATCTCGATTGCCTCGCAGGCAGCGGCGGCGGCGGCGATGCGCGATCAGGCCCATATGCGCAACGTGGTCGCACGGACAGCCGAAATTCGGGGCCGGTTTGCGCAGGAATGCCGCGAACTGGGCCTGAGCGTGTCGGAAAGCCACACCAATTTCGTGCTGATCCGCTTTGCCTCGACCGCGCAGGCACAGCGCGCCGACACGGCCCTGCGGGAGAAAGGCCTGATGATGCGCGGCATGGGCGGCTATGGTTTGTCGGACTGTTTGCGCGTCACGATCTGTGCGCCCGAGGTGATGAACAAGGCCCGCGACATCTTGAAAGGAGCGCTTACATGACCGAGACCCGCACAGCCGCCAAGATCGGTGTTCTGGTGCCCTTCACCAACACCAATCTGGAACCGGATATGGAGATGCTGCGACCGCCAAACACCACCATCCATTTCCAGCGCATGGGCGGCTATGACGTGGATGAAATTCCCGGTTCGGATCAAATGGCAGGTTTGGGCGCTTCGGATATCAGCCACGATCTGCGGATGATTTCAGGGGTGCGGCCCGATGTGGTGCTGTACGGCTGCACCTCGGCCACCCTGACCCATGGGCCGTCTTTCGACGCTGAATTGGCGCAACAGATCAAATCGGAATCCGGTGCGCTGTCGCTGACCGCGGCCGGATCACTGATCGCCGCAATCAAGGCACTGGGGGCCACAAAGGTCGGCTTTTCCTCACCCTATCTGGGCGAAATAAACGTACAGGCAATGAATTTCATGGCCCAGAACGGAATCGAGACCATTCGATGCGCCGATGTGGGCCGAAAGCTGGGCAATTACGGTCAGGGAGAGCTGACCCCGGACGACGTCTATGAACTGGCCTGTCAGGCCGATCACCCGCAGGCACAGGCCATAATTCTCAGCTGCACCGACATGCGTTCGGTCGAGGCGATCGACCGGATTGAAGCAACGCTGGGCAAGCCGGTGGTTACTTCAAATCAGGCGATGATGTTCTGCCTTATGCGGGCGCTGAACCTGCCGCGTCACGACGCGCTGCCAGGGAGATTGTTCGACCTTCTTTGACCGGATCAGGGCGCAAGGCGATAGTGTAAAAAGAGCAAGCTCACCTCGAACACGTCTTGGATCAGCCAGGCTTGTTGTCGGCTTCAGGTGCGTACCGCGACGTGTTCTTCGCCCAGATTTCCCGGTGCAGTCAGTCGCACAGCATCGGTTTTCGAACCCCTGTTTCAAGGCGTGACATCCTGTAGGCGGCATCAAACAGCGCCTTGGCGTTCCGTTCAACCTGTGCAGCGGGCGGCAAGACCGTCGCCGCGCCGTCATCAGGATCAAGGGTGCGGATGTGCCGGTCGGAATGCGTTTGTACGGCAGTTTCGGCAGATTTTACGTCTGGTCGGCGGGGGCGAAGATCAACGCGCCAAGGTCTGAGAATTTCGAACCTGGCGCGCCCAGCCCCAGAACCGCGTCACGAATGGCGGCAGCACGGGATGCACCCAGTGATGGTGTCGCAAATTCCATGAATTTGTCGATCACTTCTGCCTCATCCATTGGTGCCTCGGGTCCGCCGCGTGCATGTACGTCGCCCGACTCGAGTATCCGCCCGTCGGTCAGGGTGATGCTGACATCGGCGAACCGGCTTTCGGGGAAACGGTCGGAATGTCGTGCGGCCTCTGCAACCGAGATACGCTCGACGATCGAGGCGACCAGCCGGTCGGCCAAGCCCGCACCGGTGATGTTTTCGACCCCGATCCGGCCATGCGCAACCATTGTCGCGACGGCAAATGGCAGCGAATACTGCGCCTTGGACGTATCATCCGGCATACCCTGAAAGAGGCAGGCGCTTTCCCGGAACGTGTTTACATGAATCGTGGCAATATCCCGGTGAGTCAGGTCGTTTTCACGCATGAGCGCCCGGGTGGCATCAATTGCCGCGTGGGCCCAGCGGCAGATCGGGTAGGGTTTGACATATTGATGCTCCATTTGCCAGAAATCACCCAGATCTTGCCAATGGGGGGCAACGTCTGCCGCTTCGATGGTGATGGCCGGTGCCCCGGTAAAGCCTTTCTCGGCCAAAACCGCAGAAGAAATGCCAACCAACGCGCCCCAGCCCGAACCGTCATGCAGCATGGTGGGATTGGCGATCTCGCGCATCATCTGGCTGCGCGGGCCGTGATATTCAGCGATCCCCATGGCCTGCCGCATCTGTTCGGCCGTCAAACCGCGCAAGCGCGCCGCCACAGCCACCACGCCAAGTGCGTTCCAAGCTCCGGATGTGTGGTAATCGCTGACAGTGTCGTGCAAAGAAATGCCCGCGCGCCCCGCGACCTCGTATCCAACGATCACCGCCGCCAGCGCTTCGGGGCCTGAAAAGTCTTGAACGGTTTCAGCCAGTGCCGCCAGTGCGGGAACAACGACAACCCCGATGTGGCCTTTGGTCGGATTGTATCCATCATGGCCGTCTAGATTGTCGGTCTGCGTGGCTGCCGCATAGGCCGCGCCCGCGACGCTGACGCGACGACCGTCGAAAAGCATGCGCGCACTCAGCCCCGGGTCGCCCGCGCCAAACAGCGCTGCCGCACTCTCGCGCGCAATCCGTCCGGCCTGCATCGGCCCCGACCCTATGGTGATCCCCAGCGTATCCAGCAGCATCAACGCCGCTGACTTGCGTGCGGTGTCGGGAAAATCCTGCGCTGCACGCCCCAGCGCAAAATCTGCAACGGTCTGAAAGGTATCTGTCACGGTGTCCAGTCGAGGTTTTTCTTTCGGATTCCGGTTACAAGAATAAACCTATGTGAATTTGCGCATAGCGGCACGAAAACAATCATGGGGCAATGGCCCCGGATTATTTGTGACTAGGACCAGATCACATTTCGAGGCAGAACCATACGCGTGAGTCGCTCCTGGGCAAGACAGCAAGCCCTGGGCTTATTAATTCTTTGCGATGTGCCTTGCCTGAGAAACGTCCGTCATGATGAATCTTCCACACCTGACCTTTCTGCGCTCGTTCGAGGCGGCGGCACGGCACCTGAGCTTTACCGCTGCTGCCGAAGAGTTGAACTGCACCCAATCTGCCGTCAGCAATCATGTCCGCTCGTTGGAAGAGTTTTTGCAGCGCCCCCTGTTCGTGCGCCATCCCCGGTCGCTGTCGCTGACAGATGTGGGCGAGGCCTATCTGCCGTCAGTGCGCCATGCCCTCCAGGAAATCAATGCTGCCACGCAATCGGTCATCGTGCGGTCGCATACCCGCAAAGTTGTGGTATCTTGCCCGGTCAGTCTGGCCGAGAACTGGTTGCCGGATGTGATCCGTGGTTTCAACGCGGTGCATCCCGATATTGATCTGACGGTTCATGGCACTGTCTGGGCTGATGTCGAACCAAATGTTTCGGACATCTCGCTGACGATCAATCATGTCGACGATGTGTCGCCCGACGCCCAACGTTTGTGGATCGAAAAGCTGGCACTGGTCTGTGCGCCCGACTTTCTGGTCGATGGCGCGCCACTGACCGACCCCAAGCAATTGCAGAATGCACCGCTGATCCACATCCTGGGCCGCCCCTCCTATTGGGAGCACGCGGCGCGGCATTTCGGATTGTCCGATCTGAGCCAGAAGGGCGGGTTGCGGACGAATGTCTCGAATCTGGCGATGGAAATGGCCGCCAAGTCACTGGGATGCGTCGCCCTGCCCCGGTCGCTGGCCCGGTCCTATGTCGAGCGGGGGCTGCTGATCGAGCCTTTCCGGTTCGATCTGAACAGCCCCTGGACCTATTTCATGCGTCTCAAGGAAAAACCCGTTTCGCCACCGGTCCGGCTGTTTCAGAACTGGCTGTTGCAAGCCGCCGCTGAAATGGACAGCTGATCGACCGGTCATTTGCCGGAGCATGTCACGCGGCCCCTATTTTCCATTGCCAGCCAGCTTGTTGGTGGCGAGAACGCGCGATAACCCCCGCGCCTCATCAATACTTAAGGCAGGGGCTATTCCAGCCATCAACAACACCATCTGTTCAACCGAATTTCGACACCAACCGGTTCTTCCTGATCCTCGGCTCCGCTGAACAAAGCGGACATGATCGCGGGCTCGAAGGGCTTTGCACCGTCTGCGTTCTTATTGCCTCAATATCCGCAAGAATCTATGGGATGCATCACGCAACGGCTGACGGCCATTGAAACCGGCGTCAGTTTCTTTGATTGTGCCCACGCCGTCCGTGGTAATTGGTAAGAAGGATTTTTAGATGCGTATTGCGATGATCGGCACCGGTTATGTTGGCTTAGTGTCCGGTGTGTGCTTTTCGGACTTTGGTCATGACGTGATTTGCGTCGACAAGGCTGAGCAAAAGATCGACATGCTCAAGGCCGGAGAAGTGCCGATCTATGAACCGGGCCTGGATGTGCTGATGGCAAAAAACGTTGCTGCCGGTCGCCTGAGTTTTTCAACCGATCTGAAAACAGCAGTTGATGGCGCCGATGCGGTTTTCATCGCGGTCGGAACTCCGACCCGACGAGGGGACGGCCACGCCGATTTGACCTATGTGATGGCCGCGGCAGAAGAAATCGCCCAAGCGGTTACCGGATACACGGTCATTGTCACCAAATCGACTGTGCCGGTGGGAACAAACAGAAAAGTTCAGGAGGTCGTTGCGGCCGCCAACCCCACAGCCGAATTCGACGTGGCCTCGAACCCTGAATTTCTGCGCGAAGGTGCTGCAATCGATGACTTCATGCGCCCCGATCGCGTCGTGGTCGGTGTGGAAAGCGATCGCGCCGCCGAAGTGATGGCCGAGATTTACCGTCCGCTTTATCTGCGAGACTTCCCGATCCTGACCACCGATCTGGAAAGCGCCGAGATGATCAAATACGCCGCCAACGCGTTTCTGGCGACCAAGATCACTTTCATCAACGAAATAGCGGGCCTGTGTGAAAAGGTCGGTGCGGATGTCAAGGAAGTTTCACGCGGCATCGGTCTGGACGGACGAATTGGCAACAAGTTCCTGCACGCGGGGCCGGGCTATGGTGGATCTTGTTTTCCCAAGGATACCGCCGCGCTGGCGCGGATCGGGCAGGATCATGCATATCCGATGCAGATCACGGAAACCGTCATTCGGGTGAATGACGAGGTCAAGAAACGGATGATCGAGAAAATCCGCGACGCCTGCGACGACCGCCTTAACGGCAAGACGGTGGCGGTTCTGGGTGTCACTTTCAAACCCAACACGGACGACATGCGCGACGCGCCATCACTGTCCATCATTCCCGCTTTGATCGGCGGAGGAGCCAAAGTGCGCGTCGTCGATCCGCAGGGCAAATCGGAAGGCGATGCGCTATTGCCCGGGGTCGAATGGTGCGACGACCCCTATGCAGCAGTTCAAGGGGCTGACGTAGTGGTGTTGCTGACAGAGTGGAACGAGTTCCGCGCGTTGAACCTGACCGAGCTAGCCGGTTCCATGAACTCTGCCCGAATGGTGGATCTGCGCAATATCTATTCAAAGTCGCAGGCGCTGAAATCCGGCTTTGAAACCTATGTCGGCGTTGGACGCTGAACGCGCACCGCCGGTTGGATCAAACGCGCCCACGGGACCCGCTTGGGTCCGGCAGGGATCTGCCTTCACGGGCTATTCGGTGGCCCAGATCTTGCGGCGGCGTTCCTTGACCATTTCATTGCCTTCATCGGTGCCGTCGTGGAACGTGTTGAACCATTCATCCCAAGGGGTTTCCCAGGTGCCGTAGTTGCAGTCAAAAAACCGATGATGCAGCTGGTGAAAGAAATCCCCGACCTGAAACTTGGCCTTGTTGCCGAACTTCACATGCTCGAAACCGGCATGAGAGGTCGGAGCGCCGATGCCGTGATGGAACAGCAGGAAAATGGCGTGGATCGGATGGGACGGCAGCAGGAAGAAGATCATCGTATCGAACATCAGAAAGAAACTTTCGACGGGATGCATCGCAAGTCCCGACCAGGGGCCGGTATTGATGTTGCGGTGATGCCAAGCGTGGACTTTTGTATAAAGCATACCCACGTGCAGCAGCCTGTGCAGCCAGTAGAAATGGAACCCGGCCCAGATCGGCACAAAGACGGTTACGGCGATGAACCAGAACGGGTTGCCGTCTAATGTGACCATCGTGACCCAGCCATTGGCATAGGAATACAGGATCAGACATTCCCAGAACGTCCAGAACGTCAACGCCGGGCCCAAGGTCCAGAACATGTTGTCCCAGACCTGATTTTTGAAGGTGAACACCTTGGCGCCCTTCATCATCGGGCGCATGTCATAGCGGTATTCGTCCTGCTGCGTGCGGAACCTCCAAAGGGCCAGGTGCAAGCCGCCTGCGACCACCATCAGGATACAGAAATTGCGGAACCAGATTTCCGCAACCCAATCCCAGCCGAAGGTCTCGATCCTGCTTAAAGAGGGCGTCAGATAGGTCCAGGTGATGACCGCAAAGACCAGCAGCAACGCCCGCAATGCAAGCGGATTCCAGCTTTGCAGCAGGTATTTCAACGCGGCCAGAGGTTTCATTGGCCAATCCCAATAGGGCGCGGTCTGAATCGGCAGCTGAGGCGTGTAATTCCAGATCTTGCGCTTGGCTCGTGGCGGCAGGGCGGGGTCTGACATAGAAGGCTCATTTCATCTGTTCACTGATCACAAGCCTAAGGCCGGGGATCAAAAGCTCAGACCTAATTGTCTTGCCGGTCAGGCTAAGTTTTGCTTAGCCTGTCGGAATGAACACCCGCGTCCCTTCCCTCAACTGGCTGCGCGTATTCGAGGCTGCGGCCAGAACCGAAAGCTTTGCCCGCGCCGCGACCCAGTTGAACATGACGCCTGCCGCCGTCAGCCAGCAGGTCAAGGCGCTGGAGACAAGGCTTGGCACACCCTTGTTTCACCGTCACGCGCATGCGGTCACTTTGACCGAAACGGGGCGCGCCTATCTGCCGTCGGTGCAGCAATCCTTGCTCATGCTGGAAACGGCAACCGCCGGTCTGTTCGGTGAAACCCGCGAGCAAAGGCTTTACGTGCAGTCCGTGCTGCTGTTTGCGCATGGCATTCTGGCCGGGGGTGTTCCCGGATTTCAGGCGGCGCATCCTCAGATCAACCTTTCGCTTTCGACCGGCAATGTCGTGTCGGATTTTGCCAATCGGTTCACTGACCTTCAGATCGTGTTCGGAAACCCGGCGCTGTTCGGCTCGGAAAGTGACGAGTTGATGCGCGAACATCTCTATCCCATCGCGCCACCCGAGATTGCTGCCCGGATCGAGACGGCAAGGGACTTGTTCGACTTCACCTTGATCGAAGTTTCGACCCATCGGGCAAGCTGGCCGCATTGGTTCGAACACCAGCGGCTGCCAGCGGGCCAGGCACGGTATTTTTTTGCCGACAATTCCGTGATGGCGGCCGAGCTCTGCGCCAGCGGGTGCGGCATTGCCTTGGCGCGCGCGCCCGCGTCAGATCGCATTATGAAGCTGTCCGGTTTGGTCCCCTGCCTGCCGGACATCTCATGTCCGGGGCAGGAAGCCTATCATCTGGTCTATCCCTCCCGCACGGCGCTGCGCCCGGCAGCGCGTACGTTTCGCGATTGGCTGATGGATTACAGCGCCGCCGTCCAGACGCGGTAACGCCCCTGCCCGGTGACTTCGCGAACCAGACCCCGCTGCGCGAACAGGTCGAAATTGCGTTGTACCGCCGCGCGAGAAGCCTTGGTCAGGTCTTCGGCCAAAGGCGCGGATACCATGGGCCAGGCCGTCAATGCATGGATCAGGCGCGGCGGGGTGCGACCGCTCAGATCCTGCGTGACGTCTTTGGCTTTCGCCTCCCACGCGCTGATCCGGTCCAGGTGCAACAACGCCGCAAGGGCAGCCTGCCCTGCGCCACCGATCCATGCGCTCAGTTTTTCCGACGGATCCCCCGAGCCGCGCAGCGCGCGCGGCCCGGACAAGGCCAAGGGCATGAACTGCGCACCGCCACGCCCCATGGAGGCCGCATGCCGCGCGGCTATGACGGCTGCTTCCGTGTCCTGTCCGATGCCTTGTGACACCGCCCGCCACGCGTGAAACGCAATTGCCGACTGCGTCACAGGATGCAACCCTTCGGAATTTTGCATGACCTCGGCCAGATCAATGATGGATTCCGGGGTCGCGTCGGCCCCCTGAGCCAGTCGGTCAAGAAACGCGGTCAGCCCCCGTTCCCAACCGCCGGCAGCAGGCGGCGCGCCCGAACTCAGGCGTCGTACGGCCCATCCGGCCCGAAACAGGGCCTGCACGTCATCATGAGTCGCGCCGATCCGCAAACCGGTCCACAAAGCCAATCGATCCACGCTGATCCGGTCTCCGGTCCACCACCCCAGATCGGATGTCTCCATCAATGCCAAACGGTGCGTCCAGCCTTCAGGGCCCCCTCGCAACCGCTCATCCAGCGCGCCAAAAGTCAGGGCCAGATCCGCAAGTTCCGCAGAAAGGTCGGACTGCGCAGCCCGCCAATCGCGCGGATCGAACAGCAGGCGCTGTTCGCGTCGCCGCCCGGGCAGGAAGAAACCCTCGTCTTCCTCGACTTCATCCGGTGGCAAGAACCACAGGTCGTCCTCTTCGGACGGATCGCCGTCATAGATGCTGGCGGGGCCAAGATCTTCGGCCTCGTCTTCAGGAAGGGGCAAGGGTTTCTTCGACGTCATACCCCGCATTCTTCGGGCATTCCCGCTGGTTCACAAGGGGTATTCCGTCAGCCCGCAAAGGTTCGGGTCAAAACATCCAGTTCGCTGCTCAAATCGGTCTGCGGAGAGCTGCCCAGCAGCATGTAACCATAACCATCCTGCGCCCAGGTCGCTGTTGCCAAACCACTCAGAACGGCCTGTTTGACCTCTGCCTTCGGGGCGTTCGGCCCCTGACGGATAACACAGAAAGCAAAAGGTTGACCCTGCTCATCGGCGAAAACCACCTGAATCAAGGGCTTTCCTTTGAACGAAAGAACCTGCGCTCGCTTCAACTCCAACCCTGGCAGGGAGTCCAGCGCTTCACGGTTCAGAGACCTGCCAAGTGCTGCCTCGGCCATCGCGAACTGCTTGTCCAGAGATGCCTCGGAACTGTCCAGCGAGACAATCGTCTCGGGCACATAAAGCGATTGATAGATCGCCGCTTGCTGCGCCCAGCCCAGTTTCGCCGGACGCGTCGCCCAGAATGTCAGGGCAACGGCTGCCACCCCGACGCCTGCGGCCACGGCCAGAAGGCGCAGAAACCCGCCATTGGTGTTTTGCGTCGCGGGTTCCGGTACATCAACCTTCGGCGCTTTGGTGGGCAGTTTCTCAAAAACGTCCTGAACGACAGGCGCGAACGGATCCAGCGCCATCAGGCGGCGTTCAAGCTCGACATCATCCTCAACCGCGGCCTCGATGGCGCGGCTCTGAGCCTCATCCAGCGTGCCTTCCAGATACGCCAACAGCGTCTCGTCGGAAAACGTCATTTGCCACTCCGTCGCGCGGCGTCTGCCGCCTCAAACTGCATCACGGTTTTCAGTTTCCGCCGGGCATTCGATAGCCGGCTCATGATTGTGCCGATGGGAACGTCCAGCAATGCAGCGGTTTCGCGGTAGCTGTACCCTTCGACGAACACAAGCATGACCGTTTCCCGCTGCGCTTCTGGCAGCTGCATCACTTGAGTAAACACTTCAGCCGCAAATATATTCGTTTCTGAATCCGGCAAAGTTGCGACCAGTTCCGCTTCCGGGGTCACGGACAGCGCCTGTGCCCGCCGGACGGAACGAGACCGCACTTCGTTCAACCAGATTGACCGGCAGATCGTCATCAGCCAACTGTCCAGACGATCATGCGACGTTACCTGATGATGCCGCTCGAGCGCACGCAGGCATGTGGCCTGCACCAGATCGTCCGCCACATCTGATGCCCCCGACAACGCCAGAGCAAACCGCCAGACGCGTCTTGAGTGCATCTGTACGGCGTCACGAACGGCCTGTTCGGAAGTCATCTCGGCACTCATCGAATAAATCGCGACCTGTGTGTGTTTGTCAGAAACGGACCCGGCCCGCAGGGCCAAAACTGACATAAACCGCGGAGGAAAGAAATGAAACTTCTGTTGAAGGCAGTCACGTTTGCGTCGGCAATTGTTGCAACACCCATTTGGGCAGCGGGTTGGACACTGGAGTCCGACCGCTCGCATCTGGCCTATGGAACGATCAAGAAAAACGCGGTGGGCGAGGTCAACAGCTTCACCAGCCTGAGCGGACACGTGACGCAGGATGGCGTGGCCGAAATCGAGATCGACCTGTCCTCGGTCGAGACCAACATAGATATTCGCAACGAACGGATGATCGAGTTTGTTTTCCGCCAGGCACCCACTGCGCGCCTTACGGCCGAATTCGACATGGCAAAGGTTTCAGGGCTGGCCGTTGGTGAAACCACCACTGTGGATGCTGCATCCGTGCTTTCGCTGGCCGGCACGGACGTTGAGTTTGACGCGGAAATGTTCGTCGCGCGCTTGTCCGAGACGTCAGTGCTTGTTTCAACGCACGACATGGTGTTTCTCAGCACGGAAAACGCCGGTGTCAACGCTGGCGTGGACAAGCTTATGGAATTGGCAAGCCTGCCCGGCATCACCCGAACGGTACCAATTACTGCCCGGCTGATCTTTCACACGGATGAAGAGCAGGCCGCGATGGCATCGGAAGCTACAGAGGCTGTTGCTGCCGCAGACGTTCAGGGGGACGCGACGGCGGGCAAAAAGGTGTTTCGCAAATGCAGTGCCTGCCACAAATTGAAAGAAGGCAGCCATGGTGTTGGCCCGTCCCTGCACGGTATTCTCGGCACAAAGGCCGGTCAGGCAGAAGGGTTCAAATACTCGACAGCGCTGGAAGGTTCCGACATCGTCTGGACGCATGAGACCCTGAGCGCGTTCCTGACGGATCCCAAAGGGTATCTTCAGGGCAATCGAATGCAGTTTCGCGGTCTGAAAAAGAACGAAGATATTGTTAACCTTCTTGCGTATTTGCAGGAAGAGGGGTGACGGCAACACCCGAGAGGCTTGGCCGCTGCGCTGAATTTCGATTTCAAACAACCGGGCCCGGACAGGATCGGACACGATACTTGTGTCCGTTCCCTGTCTGGTTTTCGGATCAACACGTGTTCAAAGTCAGGAGATACAGCCTTCTGTCAGCGGGTTCATGCCGGACATACGACTCATTTGTGGCAAAACAGCCCGTGTTCTACGGCGTTATTTTGCGAATCCTGTCGCGCCACCAACCCTGCCTGCGCCCGTACAAAAGGGCAAATCGCGGTTGTCCTTGCGCTTTCCAACTCTTGTCCGATCGTCAACCAGCCATTATTTAGCGGGCGTACAGCTCAGACAGTCGGGATGGGCCGCTGTGCCGCAGCTTGGCATCTGTCCTTTAGGCCCGACAAAATATAGGTTAACTGAGCGTGCGCACAGTTTCACGATTTGGAGAACGCAATGATAAAGCGCGCCTGGAACAAGTGGCGATCAGGCTATATGGGCCGCCTTGTAGGTGAAAGCTTTTACGCGCAAGGCAAACTGTATGGTATTGCGGTTCTGGCAATGATTGCCGTGGCGGTCACCACGGCCGGCTCCGCATATATGATGGAATACATTGTCGATGCCATGACCAGCCCCGATTTGCAGGGTTGGGCACATGTCATTGCGCTGGGGGTTGTCCTTCTGTTTCTGGTCAAGGCGGTCGCATCCTACATTCAGGCTATCTACCTCGCCCGCGCAGGCAATCGGATCGTGGCGGAACAGCAGGACAAGGTTTACCGAAAACTGCTCAGACATGGGGTCTCGTTCTTTTCGACCAATGAATCGTCGGACCTTCTGATGCGCACCACCCATGGTGCGCAGGCGGCCAGAAACCTGATCGATGTGCTGGTCACCGGGTTTGTCCGCGACGCCCTGACTCTGGTCGGGCTGGTTGCGGTCATGGTGTATCAGCAGCCCGTTCTGTCCGTCTTGTTCTTTGTCGTGGGTCCGATTGCCCTGTTGGGTGTTCGCTATCTGCTGAAGAGTGTACGCACGATCATGCAGGCCGAGTTCAAGTCGCTGGCGGAAATCATTCGGGTGCTGCAAGAGACATCGGCAGGGATCAAGGTCATCAAGGTTTTCTCTCTCGAAGACCGTATGATCAACCGCATGGACACGGCAATCCGCAAAGTTGAACAGCGGTCGAACGACATCGCCAAGTTGCAGTCCATTGCCAGCCCTCTCATGGAGTTTCTGGCCGGCCTCGCCGTGGCGGGTGTACTAGTGGTCAGCACGATGGGAATCGCGGGCACGGAACAACCCAGTGCGGGCCAGCTGATGTCCTTTATCACAGCGTTGCTGATGGCCTATGAACCTGCCAAGCGGCTGTCGAAAATGCGCGTTCAGATCGAAACCTGCATGGTTGGTATCAGCATGTTGTTCGGCCTGCTGGATCAGGACGACACGATGGTGGAAAGCCCCGAAGCCCATGACCTGATCGAAGGCCCCGGCCAGATCACGCTGCGCGAAGTGACTTTCGGCTATCAGGGTGCCGTACCTGTGATCGAAAACATGAATGTCACGTTCGAGGCCGGCAAGACCACCGCGCTTGTCGGTCAGTCCGGCGGTGGCAAGTCTACGATATTCGGGCTGATCATGCGGTTCTACGATCCTGATCAGGGCAGCGTCGAGATCGATGGCCAGGATCTGCGCGAGGTCAGCTTTGCGTCCCTGCGAAAAAAAATCTCTTATGTCGGTCAGGATACGTTCCTGTTTTCGACGTCGATCATGGACAACCTGCGCTGCTCGGCGCCTGACGCAACCGAGGAAGAGGTCATTGCCGCGGCCAAAGCCGCACATGCGCACGAGTTCATCATGGACCTGCCGGAAGGGTATGAAACGCAAGTCGGTGAAAACGGAACCTTCCTGTCAGGTGGTCAGAAACAGCGAATTGCGATTGCACGCGCAATACTGCGAAATTCCGAGATCCTGCTTTTGGACGAGGCCACAAGCGCGCTGGACGCTGAATCGGAATCGCTTGTCAAAAAGGCTCTGGACACCCTGACAAAGGACGTGACCGTCGTTGTCATTGCGCACCGACTTTCGACTGTTCTGGAAGCGGACAAGATTATCGTGGTTCAGGATGGCTCGATCGTGGAACAGGGTAATCTGGACGAGTTGATGAAAAAGAACGGAAGCTTCCGCAACCTGTTCGATCAGCAGTTCAAGAAACACGAACCCTCGGCGGAAGTGGCCGAGTAGCCCCTGCATTCGGTCCGGCACATGCCTCCCTTCCCGGGGCAAGGCCCGTTCGGGATAGGGGCGGTTTGTACCGGTCACGCGCGCCCGTGCAACGAAACAGTCAGGCCCAAGCCGCCCAAGGGATATGGGCCGCTCGGACCGCATCTGGGGAAATGAACGGTCCTGTCTTTCGCGCGGGTTCGAAGATGGCGTTCATCGGCTGTACCGGCACAAACATGTGGCATGGTCGCTCACGCTGGCGCGCCACTCCTACCAGCGCTTTGGCGGGGTGGTTCTCCCACAAGAAATCACCGTCGCTTTTGTTCAGGCCGCCCTGTTTGCCACCGCCTCACACCAACACGGGAATCCTCTTGCACTACAAAGGATACAGACACGCGACCTGATGCGTTTCTCCGGCCAGTTCAGGCAATGTTGCCCTGCACTGATCAGTTGCCAGCCAACATCTTTGCGCAAAGGCGCAACCTATTGGAACATTCATTGGCGACGGCAGTTCGCCCTCAAGCTTGATCCGTTCTTTTTGGGCCGTGGGGTCGGCCCGGGGCGTCGTGGACAGCAACGCCTTGGAATAGGGGTGACGCGGCGCGGCGAACAGCTGTTCTTTGGGCGCCTTTTCAACAGCGCGCCCCAGATACATGACGATCACGTCGTCAGCGAAATGCCGGACCACGGAAAGATCATGCGAAATGAACAGATAGGCGAGGTCAAGCCGTTCCTGCAAATCCACAAGCAGGTTCAGGATCTGCGACTGGATCGAGACGTCCAGTGCCGAAACCGGCTCATCCAGAACCAGGACCCTGGGATTCAGCATAAGCGCGCGTGCAATGGCGATACGCTGACGCTGCCCGCCAGAGAACATATGTGGATAGCGATCATAATGCTCGGGCCGCAATCCCACCATCTCGATCATGTCGCGCGCTTGTGTCTCGCGGTTTGCGGCGGACATGTCCGGACGATTGATGATCAGCGGTTCCTGCAGGATCTGGCCGATGCGCTGACGTGGATTCAGTGATCCATAAGGATCCTGGAACACGATTTGCACCGTTTCCCGCATCTTGCTCCACCGCGACGGGGTAATGTCGACACCATCAATCATCAGCCTGCCCGACGTCGGCTCTTCAATCATCGTGACCAATCGCGCCAATGTTGACTTGCCACAGCCGGACTCTCCGACGATGGCCAGAGTCTTTCCCGGTTTCAGTTCGAAATCCACCCCCGAAAGGGCCTTTACCGTCGCTGACTTGGACAGCAACCCGCCCTTCACCGTGTAAAAACGGGTCAGATCTTTCGCCTGAACGATGGGGTCGGTCATGCCAATTCTCCGGCCGCAATTTTCTCTACGTGGTGACAACGTGCCCTGCCGAAGGCGTCGGCATGGGGGGTCGGCGGTATTTCAGCGCAAGTTGCATCAGCAAACCGGCATCGGGGGCTGAACAAGCACCCTGCGGGGCGATCGAATTGGCCCGGCACAACGCCGGGAATCGTCGGAAGGATCTTTGAGGTCGCGCGCTCGGGCAAAGCACTCAGCAGGGCGGATGTATAGGGATGGCGCGGCGTGCGGAACAATCCACGCACGGGCTGTTCTTCGACTTTTTGCCCGGCATATTGCACCTGAACCCGTTCGGCGGTTTCGGCCACCACCCCCATGTCATGTGTGATCAGTACAAGGCCCATATCGTGTTCGTCCCGCAACCGAACCAGCAGGTCGAGTATCTGCGCCTGAATGGTGACATCCAGCGCAGTGGTCGGTTCGTCCGCAATCAGCAGCTTGGGCTTGCAGGCGATGGCCATCGCGATCATGACGCGCTGGTTCATGCCCCCTGACAACTGATGTGGAAAGGTGTTCAGACGGCTTTCCGGGGCCGGGATGCCGACCTGGTCGAACAGCTCAATCGCGCGCTGGTGGCGGTCTTTGCGGTTCATTCCCAGATGGATGCGCAGGGCCTCTTTGATCTGGAATCCCACCGTGAAACAGGGGTTCAGCGACGACATCGGCTCCTGAAAGATCATTGCCATATCCTTGCCGATGATCTTGCGGCGCTCGCGGGCCGAAAGACCGGCCAGATCCAGCCCCTCAAAACGCATCTCGTCAGCGGTGATCGTCGCGGTCCAGGGCAATAACCCCATCAGCGCCAGCATCGACACCGACTTGCCCGAGCCGCTTTCGCCCACGATGGCCAGCAGCTCGCCCCTGTCGACCGATAGATCGACACCGTCCACGGCGCGGAACTTGCCCGAGGCCGTGGCGAATTCAACAGTCAGGTTGCGGATCTGCAAAAGGCTCATGCGATCAGCTCCGTTTCAGTTTCGGGTCAAGCGCATCACGCAGGCCATCACCCATCAGGTTGATGGCAAGAACGGTGACAAGAATCGCCAGACCGGGGAAGGTGACCACCCACCAGGCGCGCAGTATGAATTCGCGCGCTTCGGCCAGCATGGTGCCCCATTCCGGGGTGGGCGGCTGCGCGCCCATGCCCAGAAAACCCAAGGCCGCCGCATCCAGGATCGCTGTCGAAAAGGACAACGCCGCCTGTACGATGATGGGTGCCAGACAATTGGGCAGCACGGTGATGAACATCAGCCGTGACCTGCCTGCACCGGCCACACGCGCCGATGTGACATAATCCTTCTGACGTTCCGCCAGAACCGACGCGCGGGTCAGGCGCACGTAGTGGGGTTGGAAAACGATGGCGATGGCAATCATCGCGTTGGTCAGCGACGGGCCAAGGATGGCCACCAGCACCAGTGCCAACAGCAGCGACGGAAAGGCCAGAACGATATCCATCACCCGCATGATCAGCGTATCGACCCATTTGGGAGCAAAGCCCGACAGCAGGCCAATCATCACGCCCCCCGACACGGCCACACAAACGACGACGATTCCGACAAAGAAGGAATAGCGCGAGCCCATGATCAGGCGCGACAGCATGTCCCGACCCAGCGGATCGGTACCCAACGGGTAAGCCCAGCTTCCGCCCTCCTGCCAAGCAGGCGGTTGCAGGATATGATCGCGGAACTGTTCGGTTGGGTCATAGGGGGCCAGAAGGGGCGCAAAGGCGGCACAAAACACGAAGGCTGCAAAAACCCAAAGCCCGATGACAGCGCCACGGTTTTCACTGAAGTAATACCAGAACTCGCGCAGGGCGCTGGGGCGGTCTTCCGTTCTGGGCGGGGTTGAGGATAATTCGGCCATCACCGCCTCCGAATTTTGGGGTTGATGATGCCATAAAGGACATCGACCAGCAGGTTCACCAGCATCACGATCACCGCGATCATCAGCAATCCGCCCTGAACAACCGGGTAGTCACGGCGAAAGATGCTGTCGACCATCCATTTTCCTATGCCCGGCCAGCTGAAAATGGTTTCGGTCAGAATGGCCCCCGCCAGCAATGTGCCCACCGACAGGCCGATCACCGTAACAACCGGAATCAGAGCGTTTCGCAGCGCGTGCAATCCATTGATCCGCGAAGGTGACAAACCCTTGGCGCGCGCGGTGCGGATGTAGTCTTCGCCCAGAACTTCCAGCATCGCCGACCGGGTCTGGCGTGCGATAACCGCCAGCGGAATAGTCCCCAGCACAATCGTCGGCAGGATCAGATGGCGCACGGCCGATCCGAATGCCCCGTCCTGACCCGACAACAGGCTGTCGATCAGCATGAAGCCCGTGACGCTGGGAAAGTAATACAACAGGTCGATCCGGCCCGAGACCGGTGTCCAGCCCAGATTGCCCGAGAATATGATGATCAAAAGCAGCGCCCACCAGAAGATGGGCATCGAGTACCCGACCAGCGCCGAGGACATCAGCGCCCGGTCAAAGAACTTCCCTCGGTTCACCGCCGCGATCACACCTGCCGGCAGACCCAGCGCAACGGCAAAGATCATGGCGCACAGAGACAACTCCAGCGTTGCGGGGAACAGCGAAAAGAACTCATCCCATACGGGTTTTCTGGTGACAAAGCTTTCGCCCAGATCACCTTGAAGCACTCCGGTGAGGTAATCCCAATACTGCTGCAACACCGGCTTGTCGAAACCCAGCTTTTCGACCATTTCCTGATAACGTTCTTCCGTCATGCCGCGTTCACCGGCCATCACGATGATCGGATCACCGGGCAGCACCCGGATGAACATGAACGAAATCAGCGTCACGCCCAGAAATGTCGGAACAAACAGGCCAAGACGGGTGAGGAAATAGCCAAGCATCAGCGACCTATGATAGTAAGTTCTTTGGGAAAGCGGGTCAGTGACCGACAGCCATCCCCGGTGACAAGAACGTCATCTTCTATGCGAACGCCGAACTTGTCCAATTCATACAGGCCGGGTTCGTTGGTCCAGACCATACCCGGCAGGATTTTCTGACTGTTGCCGCGCATGATATACGGCGCCTCATGCACATCCCGGCCCAGACCGTGACCTGTCTTGGTTCGGATACGATCGGCAAAGGGCGAGGCCTCAAGCACACCTGTGACGGCATCGTCGATGTCATGCGCTGTCACGCCGGGGCGGCAGGCTTCGAACCCGGCTTTGTTGGCGCGCAAAACGGTGTCGTAGACGTCCCGGCCTTCGTCCGTGACGTCCTGAACGAAAAAAGTTCGCGTGATGTCGGCCGCGAAACCATGTTTTCGAGCGCCAAAGTCGAACAGCAACGCGTCGCCTGTCTTGATCCGGTAGTCGGCGCGCGCCTTGCCGTGCGGTCGTGCCGAGTTGTCCCCCGCAGCCACGATGGGGGAAAAGGCCAGCGTCTCGGCGCCTTCCGCAAAAAGCGCCTGAATCAGCGCCTGCTCAACGTGTTTTTCGGTCTGACCTGCATGAACACCTGCAATCACACGCTCCAACGCGCGTTCCGATATATCTATGGCCGCTTGCAGCGCTGCGATATCTTCTTCGGTTTTGATGATGCGAAGGCCTGAGATTTCGCGTTCGCCGTCCACAATCCGCAGACCCGGAATTGCGCGGGTAAACGCGTCTGACACGAAAACCCGCATCACCTGACCTTCGACAGCCAACGATCTGATCGGACGATGCGCTGCCAGCGCGGAAAATGCACCGTCATAGCCGGTCTGATCGCGCCAGTCGAACACGGCACCGTCAAATCCGACCAGATCCCATGACGCGAGTTCCAGATTGGGCACGATCGCCGCCGGATCACCCAGGGTCGGAATCACCACGACAAAAGGGCGCTCGTGGCTCATGAAGGATTTGCCCAATGCGCGGGTGAAATTCGGACCGGGCACCAGGGCCACTGCGTCCACTGACATATCCATTGCCAATTGGCGGTATTCGGACAAATCCGGCATTCAGGCCGACCTCCTCAATTAAAAAGCCGGAGCCGCCGAACAGGCAGCTCCGGTGAGTGAGTGGTGGCTTACTCGACGCTCACACCATAGAAGATGTGACCACCCAGAGGGTGCACCTTATAGCCCTGCACCTTGTTGCTCATGGGCATGTAAACGACCGAATGCGCGATAGTTGCCCACGGAGCCTGCTCTTTGAACACAACCTGCGCTTCTTCATACAGTTTGGTCCGCTCGGCCTGATCCGTGCTTTGCTTGGCCTTCAGGATCAGATCCTCGAATGGCTGGTGGCACCATTGCGCCCGGTTCGATGCTTCGACCCCGTCACAGCCCAGCAGAACGGCCAGGAAGTTGTCCGGGTCACCATTATCGCCGGTCCAGCCCAGCAGAACGGCACCGTCCCGGTTCAGTTCCTTCGAGCGTGACAGGTATTCACCCCATTCGTACGAGACGATTTCGACACCCACACCGATCTTGGCGAAATCCGCCTGGATCAATTCGGCCATGCGACGGGCATTGGGGTTGTAGGGGCGCTGGACGGGCATGGCCCAGATTTTCATCGACAGGTCTGAAACACCTTCGGCCTCAAGCATCGCCTTGGCCGCTTCGGGATCATAGGGATCGTCCACGATGGCGTCATTGTAGCCCCACATGGTAGGCGGGATCGGGTTCTTGGCCACCTGACCCGAGCCCTGGAAGACCACGTCGATGATCGCCTGCTTGTCGATCGCTGTATTCAGCGCTTTGCGCACCTTCGGATTGTCGAATGGCGCCATCGTGGTGTTGTAGGCCAGATAACCAACGTTCAGGCCCTCTTGTTCCAGCATGTTGATGTCCGGATCATCCTTCATTGCCTGAATGTCGGCAGGATTCGGATAGGGCATCACATGACATTCGCCTGCTTTCAGCTTTTGATAGCGCACAGACGCATCCGGTGTGATGGCAAAGATCAGGTTTTCGACCTGTGCCGGGTCTTTCCAGTACGCATCATTGGCCGCGTAACGGATCACCGCGTCTTTTTGATAAGCCACGAACGAGAAAGGTCCCGTGCCGATGGGTGCCGTATTCAGTTTTTCCGGCGTACCGGCTTCCATCATTGCCGCAGCGTATTCCGCCGACACGATCGAGGCGAAGTCCATCGCCATATTGGCGACAAACGGCGCTTCGGGCTTGGACAGGGTAAATTTCACCGTGTAGTCGTCGATCTTTTCGATAGAAGAGACCAGATCCGGCATCCCCATACCCTGGAAATATTCCCAGGTTCCGCCTGACACTTGATTATAAGGGTGGTTTTCGTCTTTCTGACGCATGAAAGAGAAAATCACGTCATCCGCGTTGAAGTCGCGGGTCGGCGTGAACTCGTCGTTCGAATGGAACTTGACACCCTGGCGCAGCTTGAAAGTGTATTCCAGACCATCATCGCTGGCTTCGACACTTTCGGCCAGGCCGGGGACCACATTGGTCGTGCCCGTTTCAAATTCAAGCAACCGATTGTAGATCGGATGTGAAGACGCATCAAAGGTCGTCCCCGCGGTGTACAGCGCAGGATCAAACCCTTCCGGCGACCCTTCGGAACAATATACAAGTGTATTTGCCTGCGCCACGGCACCCGTCAGGGCGATCGCAGTGGTTGCGGCCAGAAGTTTGAGTTTCATGATTTTCTCCCAGAAAAGGACTTTGAAAGACAATCGCATGGCTCTTTGTCGCCAGAGCATTCAGTGACAGCACAGGTCGTTGCGATCTCTCTGCCCAATGTATCCAAAATACAAAATCTAATGTCAACAGTGTCTTTCTGCGGAAATCTTTGAAGACTCTTTCTACCGTTGCACCCTGATTTCCGGATCTCATTCTCATCTTCGCTGCGAAATCGATACCACGGCCCGAAACCCTCTGCCGGGCACTCAGACCTTTCTGTTCATGGGTGCTGTTAGCATGCTCTCATTGCCTGCACTCTCACGTCTTGTTCGTATGCGTAACCGCGCGCCAATCCCGTGAAGGAGGGTTGGTCAAAAGCTTGTTTGCGCGCAGCTTCATGGCGACGGACACAGGGTCCCCGCCCCGCATTTTATTCGCGGCCTCGAACGCAGCTATCGCCTGCTCGAACCGACCGGAACGATAATGCGCAAGACCTTGTTCGTATGTCTCGATCCAATCAAAGGATCCTTCAAAACTGTCGGCCATCGCAATCAGCTCATAGACCACCAGTTCCTCGGTCCGGCCAAAAACCGCAAGCGTGTCCAGCTCTCGGACGACAATTGCGTCGCCTGCTTCGCGCCGGGTCTCGGGACCGATCAGAATGCGCGTGCTGTACTCCTTGTTGGCCCCTTCCAACCGGCTGGCCACATTCACGACGTCGCCGATTGCCGTATAGTTCAACCGCTGCTCTGACCCAATGTTGCCAACCAGAGCTTCACCGCTGTTCAACCCGATCCTGACACGCAGGGAATTTCCGGCCTCGTCCTCGATGCCCGCATCTTCCACGGTCGCGACAAGATCCAGCGCCGCGCGGCAGGCATTTTCGGCATGGAGGGCATCCTTACGCGGCGCACCCCAGATCGCCATGACCGCGTCACCCATGAATTTGTCGATCGTCCCGTCATGGCGCGCGACGGCTGCCGCGGCCGCCGAGAAAAAAGGTTCCATCAACTGGATGATTTTGGGGCCGAGTTTTTCCGACAACCCGGTGAATCCGGTCACGTCGCAAAACAACACGGATATCTGCTTCATGTCGCCACCGGGCTGCGTTTTGATGCCCTCAGCGACCAGCATCTTCACAAGATCGGTCGGTACGTATTTTCGGAACGCGGACAATCCTGCGGCCATGCTGGCCGTTGCCGCAGACAAATTGGCAAGCTCGGACAGGTTTGACGGCCGGCGTGGAATGCGTTCCACGTCGAAGCGTTCGATCTTGCTCAGATCCTCCGCAATCCGCGCCAGAGGATTGGCCACAATTCGACGGATCAGCCAGATCGCCAGAGCGGTTGAGACGATCACGACCCCGATCAGGATATAGATCAGATCTATCAAAGTTGCATCGATACCCGACAAAAACGCCGCCTCCGGAATGACCGTAGCGACGCGCCACCCGTAAAAACCCAAAGGTGTCAGGGCCACCGCATAAGGGACGCCATCGATCACCACGCGTTTCGTCGAACTGCCCGCAGTCTTGCCATCCGGGTCGCCCAACAGTTTTTCCCCCGAGATCTTGGCGACCTCGTACAGCTCACCCTCGCCCATGCGCGCCGGTGTAACTTCGTCCGCTTTTGCGTCGGGAACAGCAATTACTTTGCCATCGGCATCCAGAATAAAGGCGGCTCCAAATTCGCCGGGCTCGAGCGTCGCCAGAAAGCGTGACAAACGGTCGGTTTCGATTGCGACCGCAAGGACACCTTGCCGTGCCCGGTTGACTTCGATCGGCCCCGCAAATGCGTATACGGTCTTGTCACTTCCCGGAAGATCGCGTGCTTCGATCCATCCCATCGAGTTCAGAGACATAAAATTGTTGAACCAGGCATGATCGCGAGGATCATAGGAGGTCGGAACAAAGGTCCTTTCCTCGAACTGAATATCCCCAGGTATGAATATGTATCGATCGGTTCGCAGGTTCCGGTCGCGGATGGCCTTGTCGATCTCTATCATCTCAAGCCCGCTGTCGCCCAACCGGTGCGACGCGAAAAAGTTGCCGTCCGGCCAACCGAAGAAAATCCAGGAAATATTCGGCTGCGCCTGCAACTGAGACAGAAACACGAACTCTCGTTTATCGGCCTGCCGTGTTGCGATGACATTCTGTACAAAGATCGTGCGCACCGCCGACCAAGCGGCTTCGGCGGATCTGAGGGTTGCCCCGACTTCGATGCGGACCGCGTTTGCAATCTGGCTGTTGATCTCAGCGGCAAGCATGCGGCTGTTGTCACGCGCGGTCGTCCACCACAACGAATGAACAACAAAGGTCGACACGCCGATGGATACGGCGACCAGCATAGATACTGCAATGCCGACACTGAACCGCATGAAAACCCCGAAAAGAATGTCGTGTACCACAGTATTCGGTTGAGATCGCAAGAAGAGCAAAGCTTAGTTTGCTCCAACCCCGAAAAATCACGCAACTGTTAAGCAGATGTGTATGTCGTGACAGAAATCCACGGCACCTGGTCGCTTGCCATAGCCCAGCGGACAGACCTTGCGCGTGCCGGAAATCAACTGCCCTTGGGTCCGGGTTTGCGACGTTTTGGAACAGCGTTGCCACCCTTTGCGGATTTGGCGGCCGCCGCGCGTGCACGGTTCTTTTTGCTGTTTGGCTTGCCCTTCGGCGGCGGCGGACCTTTCGGCGCGTCTCCGGCTGGTTTGGAGCGACCGCTCTTTTGTTCAACGCTGCCGGGCTTGCGCTTTTTCGGCTTTGCGCCCGAGGCCCTGAACTGGCTTTTTGCGTCGTCATCCGACGCCCGGCGGGTTTCGGTCGCGCGCACAGTCTCGGCGGGCTGAACCTCGGGCTTGGATTGGCGGCGATGGGCTTTCCGCTCAGCCGGAGAGTTTTCCTTTTTGTGTTCCGAAGGTCCGCCTTTGAACTTTCTTTTGAGACCGGACCGACCGGTTGACGACAGGTCCGGTGCTTTTTCCAACCGCACAAGGTCTTTGGTGTCTTCGATTTTCATCTCTGGACCAATGGAGGTCAGAAAGCGGTCGACACTTCCCTCACTGATTTCGAAATAAGTTACGTCCTCGGCAATCCGGATGGCACCGATGTCATCTTTTGTCAGATCGCCCGCCTTGCAGATCATCGGCAGCATATGACGGGGGGACGCATTCTGATTGCGCCCCTCGGACAATGAAAACCAGACGCCGGGCCCAAAGGATGCGCGTGGTTTTGGGGTGGTCTGATCGACCGCCGACAGCTCTTCCGGTGCGGAATGGCGCAATTTGTATTGCCTCAGGTAAGCGGCTGCGATTTGTTCGGGCGTGAATCGAGCAATCAGGTTTTCAACAGACGGGCGTTCGCTTTCCGTCATCTCGACCTGCCAGTCTTCCGACGCCAGCATCCGAGCCTGATCACGCTCGTTCACCTCATCGGCAGATGGGGCCGATCCCCAGTCCGCAGTCAGCTTGGCAAATTTCAGAATGCGCTCTGCCTTTTTCCGCGATGATGGCGCGACGATCAGGGCGCTGACGCCCTTGCGCCCAGCGCGACCTGTGCGGCCAGATCGGTGCAGCAGCGTTTCATGGCTGTTGGGCAGTTCGGCATGGACCACCAGGTCAAGGTTGGGCAGATCGATGCCACGGGCCGCAACGTCGGTTGCGACACAGACCCGGGCCCGTCCATCGCGCATGGCCTGCAACGCGTTGGATCGTTCGCCCTGGGTCAGCTCACCGGACAGGGCCACGACAGAAAACCCCCGGTTCGACAGGCGCGCGGTCAGGCGCGATACCATCGCTCGGGTGTTGCAGAAAACGATGGCATTGGGGGCCTCGTAATATCGCAGCACATTGATAATCGCGTTTTCACCATCACGCGGCGCCACCGTCATGGCCCGATACTCGATATCCGCGTGCTGGGTCTGTTCACCGACCGTGCTCACACGCACCGCGTCGCGCTGATACCGCTTGGCCAGATTGGCAATTGCGCGTGGCACAGTGGCAGAAAACAACAAAGTCTGACGATCTGCGGGTGTTTCATCAAGGATGAACTCAAGATCCTCGCGGAACCCCAGATCCAGCATTTCATCCGCTTCGTCCAGGACAACCGCACGGATAGCTGTCAGATCGATTGAACCTCGATTGATATGGTCGCGAAGTCGCCCCGGAGTGGCCACAACGATATGGGCACCTCTGGCCAACGCGCGACGCTCATCCCGAATGTCCATGCCCCCGACGCACGAGGCCAGAAACGCACCCGCGCCGGAATACAACCAGCCAAGTTCCCGCTTCACCTGAAGTGCCAGCTCGCGGGTCGGCGCAACAACCAGCGCCAACGGCGCTTCGGGCTTGCCGAACGTTTCTTCGTCGCCCAGCACCCTGTGCGCTATCGCAAGGCCAAACCCAATGGTCTTTCCTGATCCGGTCTGGGCCGACACCAGCATGTCGCGCCCTTCCAGCTCGGGCTGGGTGACGGCTTGCTGAACCTGGGTCAATGTATCATAGCCCTTGCGCGCCAGCGCATCTGCAATGGTTTGTTTCACGGTGGTGGTTCTTTGTATCGGCCAGGTGATAGGCGCTGTGCGGAATTGCGATCAGCGGATCATCCAAGGGTAAAGACAGCCCCTTACCGGCTGCCAACCCGGTTGTATAGACTGGAAAACGGGCATTTTCGCCGAAAAGCTTCCCGTAAAGGAACTCCCTGACAGGTCAGACCCTGACGCAACCGCCAGGGCCGGGCCGCGTCAATACTGGATCAACGCGGGAACATAATTCAACATTTTGCCGGCAGATAACTGCCTTTGGAGGACGGATATCCGCCCCGGACACGCACAATCGCGCCGATCATTTCGATGACATGACCGTCGTCGATGCGACATGGGTCAAACAAGAGTCCGAGCGGGTTCGTTCCTGATCCTGTTGACCCAATCTCAAGCCCCCGTTGCCCGAAGAAGTACTCTGCCCCGGGTCAAGCCATTCACTTTTTCGATGATGGCATCGGCATCAATACAGTGGTGACGATAGAGATCACCGATCGTTCCCGTCTGGCCAAAATGTTCGACGCCCATCGGAATGGTCTGATGACCGCGCACAGCGCCCAGCCACGACAATGTTGCAGGATGCCCATCAATCACGGTGACCAGATTACAATGCGCCGGCAGGCCGGACATCAGGCTTTCGATGTGGGAAAGTGCGGCGGGGTTGCCGCGCGACCGCGCGCGTTGTGCGGCTGTCCAGCCGGCATTCAGCCGATCTGCGGACGTCACGGCCAAAACGCCGACATCGCGACGGCCCTCGCCGATGATACCGGCGGCCTTGATTGCCTCGGGCGCGACCGCGCCCTGATAGGCGATTACAACTTCGCAATTGGGTCCCGGTTTTCGCAACCAATAGGCCCCGTCAATGGCGCCTTGACGAAACTCGTCATCCACGCGTTTGCCGGGCTGCTCAATCGGGTTGGTCGTCAGACGCAGATAGACGGAACCGCCGGTTTCATCGCGCAGCCATGTGCGCTCGTCCGGTTGTCCTTCGCCGTCGCGTTGCAGGTAGTCGAAGGCCCATTCCATGATCACCGCCAGTTCATCAGCAAAGGCGGGTTCAAAAGCGGCCAACCCGTCTTGGCTCATCCCGATGAGCGGTGTTCCAACGGATTGGTGTGCTCCACCTTCTGGCGCGAGTGTGACACCCGAAGGTGTGCCAACCAGCATGAAACGCGCGTCCTGATAACAGGCGTAATTTAACGCATCGAGGCCTCGGCTGACAAATGGATCATAGACGGTGCCAATTGGGATCAGCCTCTTACCGAACAGGGAATGCGACAGACCCGCCGCTCCTAGAAGCAACATGAGGTTCATTTCGGCGATGCCAAGCTCGATATGCTGCCCTTCCGGCGTGAACTCCCATTTCGCCGTCGAAGGAATACGATGTTCGATGAAAGCGTCGGCTTGCGTGGATCGGGCAAACAGCTTGCGCCTGTTCACCCAAGGTCCCAGGTTCGTCGTGCCGGTGACATCCGGAGAGGTTGTCACGATGCGTTCGGTCAACGGGCCTTCACCTTTTGACAGATCATCAAGGATCTTGCCAAACGCCATCTGGGTCGAGATTTCACGGCTGGTGTCGACCTCGATCCGTGGCACATCCAGCTTGTCATCGAAATAGCGGCGCGGACCCTTGGCAAAGAACGGTGCCTTGGCCAGAAAATTCTTGAATGCGGCGGGGTCCTGCACTGTCGCAAGCGGTTCCCATTCCTCGCCTTCTGGCACGCCCATATGCGATTGCCACGCGGCGAACTGGCTGTTGTTCATCAGTCCGCCGTGATTGTCCTTGTGGCCTGCAATAGGGGTACCCCAACCTTTGACTGTGTAGGCCAGGAAGCATGTCGGGCGATCATGATCGATAGCGGCAAATGTCTGGGCCATGGTCTCGACGCAGTTGCCGCCGAGGTTCTCCATAAGCGCTGCGAGCTCTGCATCCGTTCGCCGTTCGATCAGAGCGGTCACATCCCCCTGATCCCCCAGATCGTCCATGAGGCGCTGTCGCCAATTCGCACCACCCATGAAAGTCAAAGCGGAGTAATCCTGGTTGGGGCAAGCGTCTATCCAATCACGCAGGCGGTCTCCGCCGGGCTCTTCAAAGGCCGCGCGTTGAAGAACCCCATATTTCACGCGCACGACATCCCAACCGAACGCATCGAAGATCTTCTCGATCCGTTCGAACAGCCCTTCACGGACGATGCCATCCAGGGATTGCCGGTTATAGTCAATGATCCACCATGTATTGCGCAGATCATTCTTCCAGCCTTCCTGCAAAGCCTCATACACATTGCCTTCGTCCAGTTCGGCGTCGCCTACAAGGGCCACCATCCGCCCCATCGGAGCATCCGAGCCCCAGCTTTTGGCCTTGATGTAATCCTGAATGATCGAGGCAAACGAGGTGATCGCGACACCCAAACCCACCGAGCCGGTGGAAAAATCAACGTCGTCGATATCTTTGGTCCGGCTGGGATAGCTTTGCACACCGCCAAATCCGCGGAAATTCTCCATCTTCTCTCGGGTCTGATTGCCCATGAGATACTGCATCGCATGGAAAACCGGCGAGGCATGGGGTTTGACAGCCACCCGGTCCTCAGGGCGCAGGGCCGAAAAATAGAGCGCGGTCATGATCGACACCATCGAAGCAGACGACGCCTGATGGCCACCAACCTTGATCCCATCCACCTTTGGCCGGATGTGGTTGGCATGGTGGATCATCCAATGCGACAACCATAGCAGGCGCTGTTCAACGATCTTCAACTGGGTGGGATCAATGTGCATGGCGGTCTCCGGGTTCAGGCGGCGCTGCGGGCAGGGTAAGGCAAAGCTTGCTCCAGGTCTGCGAGGATATCTTCGACATCCTCAAGCCCGACGGACAAACGGATCAAACCATCGCTGATCCCATGCTCGGCCCGTTCTTCCGGGGTATAGGTCGAATGGGTCATGGAGGCTGGGTGCTGGATCAGCGTTTCGGCATCGCCCAAGGACACCGCGCGCTGGATCATGTTCAGGCGGTTCATGAATTCAATCCCACCGGACAGGCCGGACTTGATCTCGAACGCGATCATGGCGCCGGGTTGGGACATTTGCCGCTGCGCGACGTCGTGCTGGGCAAAGCTTTTCAGCCCGGGGAAATAAACCTCACCGACGGCGGGGTGCGCTTCGAGGAAGTCCGCAACGACTTTGGCAGAGTCACAATGACGATCCAGACGCAGGTTCAGTGTCTTCAAACCACGCAGGATCAGCATCGCGTTGAAAGGGGCCATGACCGCGCCGGTCATGTCCTTCATCCCAACAAGGCGGATCTCAGCGATCTGTTCGGCGGACCCGACAACCAGCCCGGCCACCACATCGCCATGCCCACCGAGATATTTGGTGGCAGAATGCAGAACGATATCCGCCCCGTGCTCGATCGGGCGGGTCAGGTAGGGGCTGGCATAGGTGTTGTCGACGACAACCGTTGCACCGACCGAATGCGCGATCTCGGCGCTGGCGGCGATGTCCACCAAACGCATGTTCGGATTGGCCGGAGTTTCGAAATAGACAACGCGGGTTTTGTCAGAAACGGCGGCTTTCAGGTTCTCTGGGTCTGTCATGTCGACATGGGTGATCGTGACCCCCCATTTTGCCAGACCGTGGCGCATGAAGGCGAAGGTGCAGCCATAGAGTGTTTTGTCCACGATGACTTCGTCACCTGGCGACAGCAGGGTCCAGAGCACTGCCGTAATCGCCCCCATGCCGCTTGATAGGGCAAGCCCGGCCTCGGCCCCTTCAAGCACGGCAATGCGTTGTTCAAGAAGGTCGCACGTGGGGTTCGAAATACGGCTGTAGATATGACCTGCGCGTTCACCGGCAAACATCTCTCCACCTGCCTCTGCGGTTTCAAAGGTAAACGTGGACGTCAAATGCAGCGGTGGGGTAAGGGCGCCGTCATTTTCCAGAGGATTGTAAGCGTGGTGAATGGCGCGGGTGGCAAATCCGGTTGAACGAGTCATTGCAAGCTCCTGTTTCAAGCTGACGCCAGTTTGCACCTTTACTTTGGGCTAATGGTTGCGAATTATGCCAACTTGCGTGGCTATATTGGCAGATTCTGCCAAGTTTAAGGTTGAAATGGACGATAAAGACAGACAGATCATTCGGGCGCTGCAGCGGGACGGGCGCATTACGAATCAGGACCTTGCCGACGAAGTGAACCTGTCCCCGTCACCGTGTTTGCGCCGGGTCAAAAACCTTGAAGCCAACGGAGTGATAAAGGGATACAGCGCCGACGTTGACGCTGCCGCGTATGGGATGGCCATTACCGTCTTCGTGCGTATCCGGTTGGAGCGGCACAATGAAACGGACGTACAGAATTTCGAAAAACGCGTTCGGATGATCGACGAAGTTCTTGAATGCCACGTGCTGACCGGGGCGATGGACTACCAGTTGCGGGTGTTGGTATCGGATCTCGAGGCATATGAAGAATTCATTCGAAACAGAATTCATCCGATCGGTGGGATTGCTTCGATCGATACCAGCTTTGTCTATGGAACAGTAAAAAAGACCGCCGTTTTTCCGCCCGGATAGAACGCGCCCGGCCAATCTGCAAACTCAGGTTGAGGTGCATGTTTAACGGGCGCTGGGATAAGGATTCCAGCCAACTCATGGCAGCGCGGGCGAGAGGACCTTTGAGCCCCGGTCGCACAGGGTTGCGACGCGCCGCCAGCCCTTGATCCTGTCGAACGTGATCTTGACGCGAGTGCGCCGCTGGGTGTGTTTCGCAGGCAACCAGCACAGCTTGCGACCCTGGATTCTGGCGCGTATCCCAGAGATCAGACATGTTCACAGCTCGTTTTTCGAACCGTGAACACGCTGA
Source organism: Ruegeria sp. BHSA118 (assembly GCF_059613405.1). Classification (NCBI taxonomy): domain Bacteria; kingdom Pseudomonadati; phylum Pseudomonadota; class Alphaproteobacteria; order Rhodobacterales; family Roseobacteraceae; genus Ruegeria; species Ruegeria sp. BHSA118. The sequence continues at coordinate 60,862 of NZ_JBXWSM010000007.1, read as the reverse complement.
CCTGCCGAATTCAATGGGTTCCCGACCTAGTAGGCGACCATCGTCAACAGCTCATATTCCGCGACCATTTCATCATCCTGCTGGGTCAGGGTGACATGCCAGCGGACTTCGCCGTATTCTTCGTTCCGCTTGGTCTTGGCCTTGACCGTCAACCGCACCTTGATGGTATCACCCGCCTCGACGGGCTTCATGAATCGCAACCCGTCAAGACCCGTGTTTGCCAGAACCGGGCCTTCGTTGGGTTCAACAAACAATCCGGCTGCAAATGACAAAAGCAGATACCCATGGGCCACACGGCCCGGGAAGAACGGGTTCCGTTCCGCCGCTGCCTGATCCATATGCGCGTAGAACGTATCGCCGGTGAAATTGGCAAAGTGTTCGATGTCTTCCATCGTGATTGTACGGGGCGCCGTGTGGAGGGTCTCGCCAATCGCCAGCTCGTGGAACCGGCGCGTGAACGGATGGGCGGGCCCTTCGACTTCGGTTGCGCCGGGAACCCATTTGTTCCCGATCGCGGTCAGCAGATCGGGCGATCCCTGAATGGCTGTCCTCTGCATGTAATGCTTGACGCCACGCACACCGCCCATCTCCTCGCCGCCACCAGCGCGTCCGGGTCCGCCGTGAACCATATGCGGCAGCGGAGAGCCGTGGCCGGTGGATTCCTTCATCGAGTCGCGATTGTTGAAATACAGCCGCCCATGATAAGCCCCGGCCCCCAGGGCAACGTGCCGTGCCACATCCGCGTCACGGGTTATGACCGATGCCACCAACGACCCCTGCCCGCGATTCGCCAGTTCGATCGCATGGTCAAGATCGCGATACCCCATCACCGTGCTGACCGGGCCAAAAGCTTCGGTGTCATGGACGCGACGGGCCGCATCCGGATTGGCACAGTGAAACAACATCGGCGGCAGGAACGCGCCTTTTTCGGCATCCGCTCCATCAACCTCAAAATCGTCAGGGTTGCCGAAAACGCGCTCGGCTTCCTGCCCGATGATTGCCGCCTTTTCCAGAACATCGCGTTTCTGACCGTTCGAAACCAGCGCGCCCATGCGTGTGGTTTCCAGCCGCGGATCGCCGATGACCGTTTTCGCCAATCGCACGGACAGGGCTTCGATCACCGCCTGCACCTGAGGTTCTGGGGCAATGATCCGGCGGATTGCCGTACATTTCTGCCCAGCCTTCGTGGTCATCTCGCGCTGGACTTCTTTGACGAAAAGATCGAATTCCGGCGTTCCAGGCTCGGCATCAGGGCCCAGGATCGAGCAGTTCAGGCTGTCCTGCTCGGCCACGAAACGAACTGAATTCTCCAGAATCACCGGGTTGGAACGCAGTTTCGAAGCCGTTTCCGCAGATCCGGTGAAACTGACCACGTCCTGCATGGTCAGACGGTCCAGCATATCGCCCAGACCACCCGAAACCAGCTGCAACGCGCCAGCAGGCAAAATGCCGGAGTCCAGCATCAGCCGGACGCATAGTTCGGTGACATAGCACGAGTTCGTTGCTGGCTTTACGATGGCCGGAACGCCTGCCAGAAGTGTTGGAGCCAGCTTTTCCAACATCCCCCAGACGGGAAAGTTGAACGCGTTGATGTGAACCGCCACCCCATGCAACGGGGTGCAGATATGCTGCCCCAGAAAGGTGCCGTTGCGCGACAACTGCTCAACCTCACCGTCCAGATACACATATCCATCCGGCATCTCGCGGCGACCTTTCGAAGCGAAGACGAACATCGTGCCGATACCACCGTCTATGTCGATCAAGTGGTCGGACTGGGTGGCGCCTGTGCTGAAAGACAGGTCATACATTGCCTGCTTGTGCTGACCCAAATGAACGGACAGCGCCTTGAGCATCTTGGCCCGCTGGTGAAACGTCATCTGCCGCAGCGCCGGCCCGCCGACATTGCGCGCATAGTCCAGCATCCCCGGCACATCCAACGCGCTGTTGCCGGCCGTGGCGATCACCTCGCCGGTGACCGCGCTTGCAATATTGCGGGCACCCGCACCGGGCGAAACCCATTCACCGGCCGCGAAGCTGGAAATCTGTTGGATTGTCATGAGCGTCTCCTCATTTGTTGTGTGAACTTCGCGCGGCCATGTGCACGTCTCACGAAATCATAATATAAACCGATCGGTCGGTCAATAAATTGGCGAATTGGCACCCCAAACCGCACATCTCAGACTTGCGCTGGCAGTCGCGCGAAACCCCGAAACCGGATGCGGCCGCCCCGTTCGGCGCCGTCAGTGATGCGATAGGTCGGGAATCGCGCCAGAAACCGTCCGACGGCCACGCGACCCTCCATTCGCGCCAGGGTCAGGCCGACGCAGGTATGGGGCCCTCCGGCAAACGCGTGATGTTTGTTGGGACGTCGATCCAATACAACCTCATCAGGTTGTTCAAACTGCCGCGGATCGCGATTGGCCGCGCCGATACACAGGTGAATGTCTGTACCTGCCGGAATGGTCTGACCGTGGAACGTTACATCTTCGGTGGTCAGACGATTGCCAAACTGATTTGGGCTTTCCAGCCGCAGGAACTCGTCCACTGCCGTGTTGATCAGATCCGGATTGGCCAGCAGCTCGGCCCGTTTGTCGCGGTGCCGTTCCAACAGTTCCAATGCGTTGCCGATCAGGTTGGTGGTGGTCTCGTGCCCCGCATTCAGAATGAAGATGCAGTTCTGGTACAGCTCGACCTCGGTCAAACCACCATCGGTATCATCCTGCATCAACCGTGTCAGGACATCCGTCGCAGGATCTCCGGGGTTGGCCCGACGATCTTCGATGACATGCCGAAGAAAGTCCTTGAAATCAGATACCGACCGGTTGCCCCATTCTTCCTGCTCGGGTGTCAATTGAGGTTCCAAAGCGCCCAGAATAGCCAAAGACCAATCTCGTAAAGGGCCACGTTCCGATCTGGGAATGCCAAGCAGGTTGCCGATGATCTCAATCGGGATGGCCCCGGCGAAATCCTCGATCAACTCTACCGAACCCTTGGCCTGCATCTCGTCCAGCAGCCCATCGACAAGTTGAATCAGGCCCGGTTCCATCTGCGCCAGCGCCCGTGGGTTCATCGCCCCGACCATGACCTTGCGGACGCGGGTATGCAGCGGCGGATCGTTGAACACAAGGCTGGTGGTATGGTGTTCATACAGCGGGCTGCCGATACCGTATTTGGGGCCGAAAACCGCCTTTTTGTCCGATATGAAACGCTCGGTATCCCGGTACACCAGATCCAGATCGTCATACCGAGACAGGACCACCGAACCATCGTGCTGCCAGCAGACGGGCGTGTCTTCGCGCAACGCGGCGTAGGTTGGATAGGGATCGGCATGAAACCCGCCCGGAAGCGCAGTCAGAGAGAACATCAGTGACCCATCGCTCCCATTTGTTCGGGAAGGACCAGAACCAGCCACGGCACCAGAACGATCAGCGCCAGACGGAAAATATCTGCCACCCAGAACGGTGTGACCCCCCTGAAGATTGTTCCGGTCGATACGTCCCCGACCACGCCTTTCAGAATGAACACGTTCAGACCTACGGGCGGCGTGATCAAACTGATCTCGGTCACGACGACGACAACGATGCCGAACCAGATCGGATCATATCCCAATGACGTGACCAGCGGGAAAAAGATCGGCACCGTCAGCAACAGCATCGACAGCGATTCAAAGACGCATCCCAGAATGATGTAGATCCCGAGGATCATCAGGATCACGACGAAGGGTTCCACCTCATACGCGGTGACCAGGGCAATCAACGCTTCGGGCAGACCGGCCAGGTTGATGAAATTCGAGAAGATCTGCGCCCCGATCAGAACCGAGAACAGCGCCGCTGCGGTGAAGCTGGTTTCCTTCAGCACTTCAAAGGTCGACCCAAGGGTCAGCCCGCCACGCGACAATGCGATCAGGAATGCACCCATCGCGCCCATACCAGCGGCCTCGGTCGGGCTGAAGGTCAGGTTCAAAGGATGGAAATCGAACACTCCGTACAAGCCGCCGATCACCAGGAAGAACAACAGCAACACCGCCCAGACCGAGCGCAGGGCCGACAGGCGTTCGCCCCAGCCGTGGCGTTCACCAGCGGGGCCGGCCTCGGGCCTGCGCCAAACGGTCCAGCGCACCGCGAACAGATAGAAGAGGATACCAAGTACACCGGGGATGATGCCAGCAACGAAAAGTTTGCCAATCGATGTTTCGGTCAGCAGGCCATAGATCACCAAAATGACCGACGGCGGGATCAGGATACCCAGCGTGCCACCGGCGGCAATCGACGCGGTCGACAGCTCATCCGCGTACCCATAGCGGCGCATTTCCGGCATCGCAACTTTGGACATGGTCGCAGCCGTTGCCAGCGAGGAACCGCAAATGGCCGAAAAGCCGCCGCACGCGGCAACCGTCGCCATGGCGATACCGCCTCGGAAATGGCCCAGGAAGGCGTTTGAAACCGCGTATAATTCGCGCGCAAGCCCGCCTTTGTTCACGAACAGGCCCATGAGGATGAACAGTGGCACGACCGAAAGGCCATAGTCCTGAGCCGTGTCCGTAATCTGGCGACCCACCATCGACATGGCGGCCTTCAGCCCGCGCTCGGACAGGATACTGCCACCGCGTTCATATGCGAACCCAAGCGTCCCCACGAGGCCCATCGCAAACACGATGGGCAAGCGTACCAACACAAGAACCAGGACAAGGGCGAAACCGATCAGTGCGGCAGTCATCAGGCGTGCTCCGACAAGGTTTGGGGGGCAAAAATGTGCAAAAGACCGGTGATGACCATCGCAACGGCCGTTATTGCGGTGAAGGCGGCGATGAACCAGCCGACATAGAAGACAGGGATCGACAGGTATTCGGTGACGTCCCCGTAATCCCGTGCACGTTCAGCCAGAACCCAAACGCGCTGAATCGGCCAGATCAGCATGATGCCGGACACCAGATAGACAATCGCATCGCGCGCCCTGCTCAGCCGCAGGCGGGAAAAAATTCCATCGGTCAGATCAACGGCAATTTGCCCTTTCCCGGCCGAAATCATCGGCAGGACCGAGAACACAAGGATCGCCATCAGAATCCGCGTCAGTTCGGTCGCCGCCTCGATCGGAGCATTGAAGACTGAGCGCAGGATGACGTCAAAAAAGGTCATCACCATTAGGATGAACAGCGCCACACAGGCCAGCACCGTCGGAACGATACTGACGCGACGCGCGAAGGTCACGATAGATTGCATGATTGGCCCCCAACGGGTGAAGATGGCTGGCGGGTCGACCCCGCCAGCCGGGCTGCGTTACTGGGCAGCCATTTCGTTTACGATCATGTCATAAGCGGCTTGCGCATCAACACCGGTTCCATTGACCTCTTCGATGACCTTGGCGCGCACATCGGCAGCGACCGCATTGAACTTTTCCAGATCTTCAGCAGAGGCTGCATTGATCGCATTGCCTTCGGTCTGTTCGGTCGCCTCACGGCCGATCGCGTCGATCTCATCCCAGATTTTACCGATTTCGCGGCTCAGCGGTTCACCGAACACCTTCTCTTCCAAAGCGGCCTGCACATCGGCGGGAAGATCCGCAAAAGTGTCTTCGTTCATGATGAATGCAAATGACCCGCGATACAGGCCACCCGGAACTTCATACACGTTTTGCGCCACTTCGGTCAGCTTGAAACCTTTGCGGGATTCAAATGGCATGACCACACCATCAGCGGCTTTCGACGCGAGTGTCTCATATACTTTCGGCGCAGGAACCTGAATTCCGGTTGCGCCCAGCGCCGTGCCGACATCTCCGCCAACGCCGCCCGGGATACGGACTTTGAGGCCTGATACCTCGTCAAGCTTAATCACGGGGCTGCTGGAATGAAGCTGCGCCGGGCCATGGGTGTGCAGGGCGATCACTTTCACACCGCGATGTTCGTCCGCCGCCTTGAGATACTGATCGTATGTACGCCAATACGCGACCGAGGCCGCTTCGGCCGAGCCCTCATATCCGGGCAGCTCAATCATCTTGGTGGTGACGAAACGACCGGGCTGGTATCCGTGGAAGATGATCGACGCATCCGCCGCGCCATCCATGATCAGGTCCATCTGCGCCGGCGGCGGAGCAATTCCCAGCTTCAGTTCAGCAGTGACTTTGCCGTCGGTGGCTTCTTCGACCATTTCCACGAATTTCGGCCACATCTTCGCGTTGATGCCGTGGGTCGGCGGTGCCCAGCTGGAAATCGTCAGCGTATAATCCGCCGCCAGCGCCACTGTGCCCGAAACGGCCAGCGCGGCTGAGGCCAAAAGAGTGCTCAACTTGGTGAACTTCATGGTTTTGTCTCCTCCCTGTGAAACATGACTCAAGAATGCGTTAATGGTCACTTTTGTAACCATCAACATGTTAATTGTTTTCCAATTGGCCCGCGAGGCGCCAGGAACCGGGGCTTTCTTCCGCCACGGTTTGCATATTTGCGGTGCACCGGCTGATGCCGATTTCGTTGCAATAGTTCATCGGGCCTCCTCTCCAGCGGGGAAAGCCGTATCCATGGATTTGAACCATATCGACAGCTTCGGCGTTTTCCGCGATCCCCTCTTCAATGATCAAAGCGCCCTCGTTGGCCAGCACCGCTAGTAACCGTGAACAGATTTCCTCGTCCGTAAAATCCCTGCGGGTGATGCCCTGCTGGTCAGAATAGGATTTGATCAATGCCTCAACTTCGGAATCCCGAACCGGATCGCGACTGCCCTCTTCGTAACGGTACCACCCTTTGCCGACACGCTGGCCGAAACGCTCGCGCTGACAAAGCTGGTCCGCGATGGTGACGTAACGTTCGTTCGGGTCGCGGTTGACCGCATTGCGTTTGCGGTTCGCCCAGGCAATTTGAAGACCGGTCAGATCCTGAAGCTCGTAAGGCCCCATGGGCATCCCGAACACCCGCATCGCACGGTCCACCTGATAGGGAAGCGCCCCATCTGCCAGCAGATAATCGGCCTCGCGCCGATAGGCTGCCAACATGCGATTACCAATGAACCCGTCGCAGATACCCGACAGCACCGAAACCTTGCGAAGCTTTTTGCCAAGCGCGACCGCGGTTGCGACAACTTCAGCAGACGTTTGCGGAGCAACTACGACCTCGAGCAACTTCATGACATGGGCCGGGCTAAAGAAATGCAGCCCGATGCATCGGGCCTGATTGCCGACGCCCGCGAAAATCTCGCGCGGGTCCAGATAGGACGTATTGGTGGCCAAAATCGCATCGCTGCTCATATGCGTGGCCAGCTCGTCAAACACCTGCTGCTTGACGGAAAGATCTTCAAAGACGGCCTCGATCGCGAGCTCGGCATCCGCAGCGTCCGCATAGCTGTTCACCGCACGAAACGCAGCAAGGCGATCCCGAAGCTGCGCCTCGGACATCTTGCCTCTCTTGACCGCGCCTTGCAGCAGACCCGCAACCCGATTGTGTGCTGCGGCCGCGGCGTCAGCGTCTCGCTCGATCAACGTCACGGAAAGCCCGCCGTTCAGGGCCGCAGTTGCGATCCCTGCCCCCATCAACCCTCCTCCGACAACGGCAATCTGTGTTATGTCACGGGCGGCCACGTCTTTGATCAACGACGGTTTGGACACGGCACGTTCAGCAAAAAACGCGTAGCGCAAAGCGCGGCTTTCCGGGCTCTGGCGCAACTCCAGATGGCGCGCGCGCTCTTTCGGTTGTGCGGTGGCAAATGGCTCAACCGACCAACCAAGCGCCGTCAGGTTTTCCAAGAGCGATTTCTGACCCTTGGCGCGCTTCTTCAAAGCCTGGTGGCTCGTCACCAACAGATCCGGCGCAAATTCCGGCGCAGCACGCTGGCTGACAGGTATTGGGCGTTCGGGCAGGTCGGCAACCAATTCCAGAACAGCAGCCTTGGGGTCTTCGGCGACGCGGTCGACGCCGCCAAGCTTGGCCAGTGTCTCTGCCTTGAGAATTTTGCCCGAACAGGCCATGTCAATTGCTGCCTGCATCCCGACCAGACGCGGCAATCGTTGTGTGCCCCCTGCCCCGGGAATCAAGCCCACATTGACTTCCGGCAGGCCAAAACCCGTTCCCGGCGCTGCGATCCGCCACGCACAGGCCATGGCGATTTCGAACCCGCCACCCAGCACGTTGCCATGCATGTAGGCAATGAACGGAACCTCGCTGTCTTCGATTTTCTGAACCACGTCGGGCAAATGTGGCGCGACCGGCGGCGCATCGAATTCGGACATGTCGCCACCCGCGACAAAGGTTTTTCCGGCGCAACACAGCACCGCCACGCGCGCGCCCTTGACCGCATCAACCGCGTCAGACAGCCCTTGCCGAACACCTGTCGACGTCGCGTTTACCGGTGGGTTGTCAATGATGACCCACGCCACGTCGCCCTTAAATTCAACGCTCACCAGCGACGACTGCGACATTTGCAATCCCTTTGATCGGCTCAGATTCGGTTCGGGTTTATATATTGACCAACCGTTCGGTTAATGCAATGGTTAAGTTGAAACGAGATTAGATGAGACAGTCATGAGCGATACGATTCTTGTACAAGACAACGGGAACTGGGCCGAAATCACCCTGAACCGCCCGGACAAGCTGAACTCGTTCAATGAAGAAATGCACCTGGCGCTTCAGGATGCGCTGAAGGCCGCGCGCGACGGTGGGGCCCGCGCGATGCTGCTGACCGGTGCCGGGCGAGGCTTTTGTGCCGGTCAGGACCTCGGCGACCGCGATCCGTCGGAGATGGATGGCCCACCGGATTTAAGCAAAACGGTACGCACGTTCTATGCCCCTCTTGTCCGTTTGATCCGGTCGATGAATATCCCGGTGATCTGCGCCGTGAACGGAGTGGCCGCCGGCGCGGGTGCAAATCTGGCGCTGGCCTGTGATATGGTTCTGGCCGCGGAAAGTGCGAAATTCATTCAGAGCTTTTCCAAGGTGGGCCTGATTCCCGACACGGGCGGCAGTTGGCACTTGCCGCGCCTGTTGGGCGAGGCGCGCGCCAAGGGGCTGGCGCTGACAGCCCAACCCCTTCCGGCCAAGCAAGCCGAAGATTGGGGACTGATCTGGAAGGCAGTGGCCGATGATCAATTGATGACCGAAGCGCGCGCGCTTGCCGCGCAATTGGCAAACGGCCCCACCCTCGGGCTCGGGCTGACCAAACAGTGCATTCAAACTGCTGCCACCACATCGCTCTCGGATCAGCTTGAGATCGAAGCGGACGCAATGAAGACCTGCGGGGAAAGCGCAGATTACGCCGAAGGCGTATCCAGTTTTCTTGAAAAGCGGGCACCGAATTTCCAGGGACGCTGATGATGACACCCAAAGAACGTGCCACGAAATCCGCTGAAGCGATGTGGGCGAAGGACCAAGCCAGCAAATGGTTCGGGATGGATCTGGTCGAAGTCGACGAAGGCCGTGCAATCCTGACCCTGACAGTCGGGGACCATCACTGCAACGGGCACGGCATTTGCCACGGGGGCGTCACTCATGCCCTTGCCGACAGCGCCTTCGCCTTCGCTTGCAACAGCCGCAATGTGGCAACCGTCGCCCAGCATACGATGATGAGCTACCTCGCACCCGGAAAAAAAGGGGACCATCTGACCGCAACCGCGACAGAGGTTGCCGTTACCGGCCGCAGTGGCATCTATGACGTCCGTGTCACCAATCAAGACAACACCCTGATCGCCGAGTTTCGCGGAATGTCCCGCGCGATCGGCGGGCAGAATTTTCAGGAATAGCTTCGCGACTGGAGGAGTGACGCGATGGAAGACCTTTCCCCAAACAAAGCGGATCTGGACCCGATCGAGATCGCCTCGATCGATGAAATCCGCGCGACGCAGCTTGAACGCCTCAAATGGTCCGTTCGCCACGCCTATGAGAACGTTCCGATGTACAAGCAACGGTTTGACGAATCCGGTGTGCATCCCGACGATCTTCAGCAGCTTTCGGATCTGGCGAAGTTTCCGTTCACGTACAAGAATGATCTGCGCGACAACTATCCGTTCGGCCTGTTCGCCGTTCCACGCAGCCAGATCATTCGCCTGCACGCCTCGTCCGGTACGACGGGTAAGCCGACGGTGGTGGGCTACACGAAAAATGACATCGACAATTGGGCGGATCTGGGCGCAAGGTCCCTGCGCGCATCGGGGTTGCGCAAGGGTGACATGGTGCACAATGCCTATGGTTACGGATTGTTCACCGGCGGTCTAGGCGCACATTACGGGATCGAGCGGCTTGGCGCGACCGTCGTCCCCATGTCCGGCGGGCAAACCGAAAAGCAAGTCAATCTGATCAACGATTTCCGGCCCGACGGGATCATGGTTACGCCTTCCTATATGCTCAATATCCTTGAACAGTTCCACAAGGTCGGGCTCGACCCGCGTGAAAGCTCGCTGAAGGTTGGCGTGTTCGGTGCCGAGCCCTGGACGGACGCCATGCGCGCCGAAGTCGAGGAGGCGTTTGATATGCACGCGGTCGACATCTATGGCCTGTCCGAAATCATGGGGCCCGGGGTGGCCAATGAATGCGTTGAAACCAAGGATGGCCCGGTGATCTGGGAAGATCACTTCCTGCCTGAAATCATTGATCCCGCGACCGGAGAGGTGTTGCCTGATGGCGAAACCGGTGAGTTGGTGTTCACGACCCTGACCAAGGAAGGGTTGCCGATGATCCGCTATCGTACGCGCGATCTGACCTGCCTGCTGCCGGGGACAGCACGGTCCATGCGCCGGATGGCCAAGATCACCGGTCGCAGCGACGACATGATGATCCTGCGCGGCGTCAACGTCTTTCCCAGCCAGATTGAAGAACAGGTCATGGCGACGGGGGGCCTTGCCCCTTATTATCAGATCGAACTGTACAAATCCGGCCGCATGGACGCCATGCGGGTTTTTGTTGAATCGTCCCCGGATTCCACCGACGAACTGTCCAAGACGGCCGCGGCACGGATGCTGACCAAGCGGATCAAGGACGTCGTTGGCGTCTCAACGGAAATTGTTGTAGGTGATCCCGGCGACGTCGAACGCTCTCAGGGCAAGGCGAAGCGCGTCGTCGACAATCGCGATAAGGAATAAGCCGTGGCCCGTACAATCGCCAAAGATCACGACCAGAAGCGGAAGCAAATCCTGAAAACGGCCGCCAAAGTATTCGCCGACCAAGGGTTTGATCGCGCCTCGATGACCCTGTTGGCGAACGAGTGCGGGATTTCCAAGGCAAACATCTACCACTATTACGACAGCAAGGATGCCATCTTGTATGACATCCTTGAAACCTACCTGCGCGAGCTTCGCGACCGCATCTGCAATGTGGATCTGAACGGTCTTACGCCAGAACAGAAGCTGCGGAAAGCGGTGCGCGAAATCCTGTTTGCCTATCAAGGCGCAGATGATGAACACCGGGTGCAGATCAGCGGCATGAGCGCCTTGACCGAGGAACAGCAGAAACTTCTGCGCGGGTATCAGCTGGAATTGGTGAATTTTGTGCGCGACATCCTGAAAGAGCTGGCCCCGACAGCCTTCAACGATGACAAGGACAAGCTGCGCGGCACCACAATGTCAGTTTTTGGGATGCTGAACTGGTATTACATGTGGAATAGCGGAGCAGGGCCCAAGGCCCGTGAAGACTATGCCGATCTGGTCAGCACTTTGACCGTCCATGGTATCCAAAAGCTCTAACTGAGGCCTTTCGGGCAAAACCGTTCCAAATCCAACACAAGTGTGCCTGCCTTTGACCCGTTGCCACAGTGGCAGGTTCAGGGCCGCAACGTGTTTTCCTCATCCTGACCAGTCAATGCGGAACTCCTCCCGAAACGCAAAACGCGCCAGATGAGCCTCGATGACCTGTTGCCATCGGGCCAGATCACCGCGCGCCCGGGTGGCGGCGGTTACGGTCAGGCTGGTGTCGCCTGCCGAAAGGGTGACGCGGTTTCCGTCCGGAAAGCTCACGCTGCCTTGCGTTTCATCAAATGTTACCTGAGCCTTGTGCGACCAGTGTTTGCAAAGCTGTTGCAGGTATTTCGACGCCGCGCCTGTCTGCGCGATTCCCGAAACCACCTGATCGGGCAGCAGGCTGAGCCCATCAACGGCAGCGGCCCGGATTGCCTTGGCGAACAAAGTCACATCGATGTCTGTGGCCACGAATGTTGCCCCCAGATCCAGGCATTTTCGCTGCATGACCGGGTCCAGAGACAATATCCCTGCCGGTTTGCCTGCCGCAACGATGCGCCGGATCGCATCAAGAACGGCCTCGATCACGTCCGGGTGCCCCGCATCGCCGATATGGCCCATATCTGCGGCCAGATCCGACGGGCCGACGAACACCCCATCGACGTCGGTTGCCAGAATGTCGTCCAGCGCCTCCAGTCCCAACCTGTTTTCGACCTGCACCAAAAGACAGATCTGCTCGTCCGCCGTTTTCAGATAATCCGGGATAGCCGCAAAACGCGAGGCCCGCGCCAAAGCGGAACCAACGCCCCGAACGCCACGAGGTGGATACTGCACGGCCCGCACCAGTTCGCGCGCCTGATCGCCGCTTTCCACCATCGGCACCAGTATGTTCTGCACACCGGCATCGAGATATTGCTTGATCATCCAGGTCTCGCCAATCGGCAGGCGTGCGACGGGGGTACTGCCAGATCCTTCAATCACCCTCACTTGCTCGAGGATCGAGCGCAGATCGTTTGGCGCATGCTCTCCGTCGACCAGCAGCCAGTCAAACTGCGCGGTTGCGGCGATCTCGGCGGTGTACGCATTGGCCAAGCCGATCCAGCACCCGATCAAAGGGGTTCCCGACTTCAGCGCGGCCTTGAACGTATTGATTGGCGCAGGCATTGGCGTTCCTTTCAGGCGAAATTGATATCGACTGAGCCGAACGGTCCGAAATCCGCGTGGATTTCGGTTCCCGGGGGGCATTCGACCGGGCGGATGAAGCTGCCGGACAGAACAACCTGGCCCGGCGCGATGCTCTGACCGTATTGCGCCATGCGACGCGCCAGCCACACGACGCTTTCGACCGGATCGTCCAGCACCCCCGCGCCCAGACCGGTTTCCTCGATCTCGCCATTGCGGAAGGTCAGCGCCCCAACCCATCGCAGATCAAAGGCATCCACCCTGTGGCGGTCGTTGCCCAAAACGATACCGGCATTGGCGGCATTGTCACTGATCGTGTCAAAGACCGTGCGGGCCTTGCCGGTTTCAGGATCCACCCGTTGAATCCGTGTATCCAGAATTTCGATGGACGGCGCGACGTAATCCGTAGCCGCGATGATATCTTCGCGGGACACGTTTTCCCCGCCTATGGCCGATTTCATGACAAAGGCAATTTCAGCCTCGATCCGGGGCTGGATGAAACGCCCGGCCGGAACGGTGGCACCCTGTGCAAACATCATGTCGTCAAACAGAATTCCACTGTCGGGAATGTCGATGTTCAACGCGTATTGCATGGCTTTCGAAGTCAGGCCGATCTTCCACCCGATCACCTTGCGCCCTTTGGACAGTTTCTGGCGATGGATGGCGTTCTGCACCTCGTAAGCGTCATCCATGCCCATCTCGGGGTGGCGCAGGCTGAGCAGGCCAATCTGTTCATGCGTTCGTTCTGCCTGCAACAGGTCGGTGGCCGCGCGCGCATGGTCTTCGGGCGTCATACCTTTTCATCCTCAACCGTGTTTCGCAGAGTACCGATACCGTCGACCGAGACCTCGACCACATCACCGGGTGCCAGGTATTTCGGCGGATCAAACCGCGCGCCCGCCCCGGTCGGTGTACCGGTCACAATGATATCGCCAGGCTGAAGCGTCATGAAAGTCGAGATGTATTCGATCTCGCGCCGGATCGGGAACATCATGCGGTTCAGCGTATCATCCTGTCGCAGCTCGCCATTCACACGGGTTTGAAGACGCGCCTCATCCAGCTGAGCCGCATCCGTGAACGGAACCAGCCACGGGCCGATCGCCCCAGAGCTATCCCAGTTCTTACCTTGTGTGACATTGAACTTGGCGTGCCGAACCCAGTCGCGAATGGTTCCTTCATTGCACAACGTCAGCGCGGCGATGTGATCATATGCGTCCTGCTGCGGAATGCGGCGGCCAGCCTTGCCAATCACAATGGCCACTTCGCCTTCGTAATCCAGCGTGTGGTTTTCCGGTGGGCGGATCAGAGGCCGGTCATGGCCGGTAAACCCACTGGCGAAACGCGGGAACAGGGACATGTATTTGGGCTGCGCGCTGCCATCTTTGTATTCCGCGTTCCGGTCGGGAAAGTTCACCCCGACGCAAAGGATGCGTCGCGCATCCGGCATCACCATGTCATAGGTGAAATCGGGATGGGTGACAGGTTTGCCCCCGGCCGCTTCTGCCAGTTGATCGAACGCCCCGGCAGCAATCACCTCATAAAGGCTGTCGTGTTCCGGGAACTCCTGGTTCAAGGCAACTGCACCACCGTCGGTGATCGCCCCGAAGAAACGTTCTTCGCCCGAAACGAAAGTGGCAAACCTCATTTCATGGCCTCCCACACGTCCCGGATCACGTCCGCCGCCATCAACACGTCATCGCGGGTGGTATCGAACTGCCCGACCTGAAAGCGGATAATCTTGCGGCCGTCGAACATGCCCTGCGTCAGGTAAATCCTGCCATCGTCATTCAGCGCGTCCACCAGACGCTGCTGCTGTGCATCGTCCCCCGGGCAGCGGAAGGAAAACAGGCTGAGGATCGGGCCGGTTGTGATCTCGAACCCCTCGATCGCACCAATCTTTTCCGCCAGCTCGCCGGCCCATGCCACATGGTTGCGGATGCGTTCGCGCAATCCCTCCAACCCGTATGACCGCAACAGGAACCAGATTTTCAACGCCCGGAACCTGCGGCCCAGCGGGATGGTCCACTCCGAGTAATTCGTCACCTCGGCTCCGGTCGTCTTGAGGTATTCGGGTTCGATTTTCAGCGTATCGAGCTGCGGCGTGGCGTCCCTCAGGAACTGGATGGCACAATCGAATTGCGCACCCATCCACTTGTGCGGGTTGAAGACGATGCTGTCATAGCGGTCGGCGCCCTGCCACAGAGCCCTGCGGAATTCGGGGCAGATCATGGCCGATCCCGCCCAGGCGGCGTCGAGATGAGTGTACAGGTCGTATTTTTGCGCAATATCAGCCACGGCCATCAGATCGTCGCAGGCCCCCACACCTGTACCACCGGTAATTGCAACGATACCGGCCGGGATATGTCCTGCGGCGATGTCATTCTGAATGGCGGCCTCAAGCGCCGAGGGGACAATCCCGAAATTCGGCCCCTGCGTGGGCAACTTGACCAGATTGTCCTGACCGATCCCGGCAACCCAGCATGCCCGGTCAATCGACGAATGCACCTGATCGGAACAATAAATCCGCAACGCCCCCTTGGCGTTCAGGCCTTCCCGGTTACCGGTAAAGCCGGTGGCCCGTTCCCGCATGGTCAGTACTGCCGACAAGGTGGCCGAAGAGGCGCTGTCCTGTATGACGCCGGTCATGCCCTCGGGCAATCCAAGGGCCTGCCGCAGCCAGTCGACCATGACGCCCTCGACCTCGGTCGCGGCAGGCGAGGTCTGCCACAGCATGCATTGGGCTGCGATGGTTGTCACCAGCATCTCGGCCAACATGGACGGGGGTGCTGCGTTGGCAGGGAAATACGCAAAAAAGCGCGGATGTTGCCAATGGGTGATGCCCGGCATCACGATCCGTTCGAAATCGGCCATGATGGCGTCCATCGGCTCGCCTGTCTCGGGTGGCGTTGCAACAAGCTGGGCCGCGATTTCCCCCGGCGCGGTCTGCGCCCGCACGGGGCGTTCAGCGAGTGTCCTGTGATAATCCGCCGCCCATTTCGAGATGTGCTGACCCCAATACGAAAACGTGTCCCAGTTCATCTACTGACTTTCCTTTGTGACGGGATCACCGCCAAATCCTTTTGTTCCGTCGCTTGCGTCACACTGAAAAGCTGACATTTGCCTGACCGGTGCCCGAGCTGCCGAAATACGGGGTGTAAATGTCGATCTCACCCTTGTAGCTTCCCCAACCCAACGCACCAAACAGCAAAGCGGTGTCATTCATGGCGCATTCACCGGTGCATTTCTTTGCATAGTCCGGCAGCATTTCCAGAAACTCTTCAAATCGGCCCTGCTGCCACAGCTCCAGAACGCGCATGTCCATCTGGCGATTGAACTCGCCATTCACGGCATTCAGCCCGACGACCGAGCGTTCATTCGGCGTGAAGTCGTGGCTGAGCGAGCCGGACGCCAGAATGGAAACATTGCGGCCTGAACGTCGGATACCTTCGGCAATGGCCTCGCCCCAGGCCCGGTTTTCTGCAATCGACGAGAATTGATTGACCGCCACCGGCAATACCCGGGCATTCACACCATCATTGATGAAATGCATCGGCAGCAGGGTGCCGTATTCCATGCCCATGTCAGGGTGCGAATGGCCCAGCGCCCGCTCTCCCCGCTCGCGCAGAACGTCAAGGATGGTTTCCCCAAGTTCGTGATCGCCGCGATAGTCGAACTCCATATCCGCCAACATATGCGGCAGTTCGTGACTTATGAACCGGCCCTTGTGATGTTCCTTCGTGTTCAGGTGAAACCCTTGATTGGTGATCCAATGGGTGTCGAACACGATGAACGTCTCGACCGCGCGGTCGATCGCGTCCTGACGCAGGCATGCGTACCCATCGATGGCGGATTGCCGGATGCCTTTGTATTTTGGCATCGTGTGGGACATCCAGATGCTGGGCACATGCGTTATCTTTGCGGCCTGTACTATCTTTCCCATGGCAATTCCTCCTCGTGTAATGGGTTTGCCCCAGCCGGGGTCGGCCTGCGTGATCTATTTACCCAACTGCATGATCTTGTGCTGACCGGTGGCAAAGCCGATATGTTTCTGTTCCATATAGAATTCAAAGCTCCAGTCGCCGCCATCCCGGCCGATGCCGGACGCCTTGACCCCACCGAACGGCGTGGGCAGGTGACGCACGTTTTCGGAATTCACCCAGATCATTCCAGCCTCCAGCCTGTCTGTAAACCGAAGCGCACGGGTCAGATCATTTGTCCAGACATAGCCGGTCAGGCCATAGGGCGTGTCGTTGGCGATCTCCAGCGCCTCATCCTCGGTCGAGAACGGGATCGAGGTCAGGACAGGGCCAAATATCTCTTCACGGGCGATGCGCATCTGGTTGGTGGCATTGGTGAACAGGGTCGGTCGGACAAAATAGCCTGCATCCCCCACCGTGACGCCGCCAGCGGCGACAGTTGCGCCATCTTCCTTGGCAATGTCGAAATAGCTCGTGACCTTGTTGTAGTGTTCTTCGGTCACCAACGGCCCGATCTCGGTTTGGGGGTCCAAGGGGTGGCCCACCTTGATGTTGTTGACACGCTCAATCAATCTGGCTTCGAAGTCTTCCTTGATCGTATCCTGTACCAAAAGCCGCGAAGACGAGGTGCAGCGCTCGCCATTGATCGAATAGATCATGAAGATCACGGCATCCAAAGCACGGTCCAGATCCGCATCAGCAAACACGATAACCGGGTTTTTTCCGCCCAGTTCCAGATGGTTGCGCTTATGAGTGTCTGCGCCTTGCTTGACGATCAGACTGCCGGTGCGGCTTTCGCCCACAAAGGCAATGGCCTTGATCAGCGCATGCTCGCACAAAGCCTTGCCTGCGTCCGGTCCAAACCCGTTGACCGTGTTTAGCACACCTTTGGGCAACCCTGCCTGTTCGGCGATTTCCACCAGAAGGCGGGCCGTCAGAGGGGAATCCTCGGCAGGTTTGTGAACAACCGTGCAACCCGCAGCCAGGGCCGGCGCGATCTTCCAGGTCGACAGCATGAACGGCGTGTTCCACGGGGTAATCACGCCAACCGGGCCAATCGGCACACGGGTCGTCACATTCATCAGCGTCAGAGACTTCAGGTGCTGCCCATCCCGCGCCTGAATCACCTGATCCGCGAAATACCGGAAGTTCTCTGCCCCGCGCAAAGCTGCCTTTGACATGAAGCGCAGGGTCTGCCCCGTGTCCCAGCACTCGCACAGTGCTATTTCCTCGGCGCGCGCTTCAATGGCATCAGCCACATTCAACAAGATGCGACGGCGTTGGGTGGCGGGCATGTCTCGCCACTCTGCAAAGGCAGCATGGGCGGCCTTGGCTGCCGCGTCAATGTCATCAGCCGTGCCGTGAGCAACATCACAGATCACGGATTTATCGACCGGCGAGACCGACTGAAACACTCCGGCAGATCCGTCCCGGTCTTCACCCGCAATACGGTTGCGGATGCCCGTTTCCCGGAACCGGGCCAGAAAGCCATTCAGCTTTTCGATGTTTGTGTCCAGTGCGCTCATGCGTCAGGTCTCCTGCGTGGTCGCCGACAGGTGGTCGCGGATCGTACCGGCCTTGGGCGACAGCTTGGGGTCGATGTCACGCATCTCAAGCGAGAGCGCGATGGAATGCCGTGAAAAAACCGGTGCCAGATATGTTTTGACCGCCTCGAATATGTGCTGTGTCGCATCTTCTTTGACATCCGCGGATCGGCCTGCCCGCAGGCGGATCGAGATATCAATGAACCCATGCGCCGGGTTGCCGTCCGCTATGGCGTAATGATCAACCCGTGTCGCGCGCACACGAATGCCGGGCATGGGAAAGGTCTCGATCCCGGCCGCCGTTGACCGAATGCACTCGCACAGGCCATCCATGTCGATCCTGTCTTCAAGATTGCCGGAATATTCGACGTGGAAGTGGGGCATGATCTCTCCTTTATTAGTTAACATGTTTAGTTTTTAATGCGCCCCCTGTCAAGAGATTGCTTTGTTAATCTTTGCAATTCCTAGAACGGCGTTCTAGAAGGCCGCATGAACACTCAAAGCCATTCCAAAAGCACTGCCCGGTCCCTTCCGATCGCGTTGCTGCGTGCCCGCGAAACCGTCATGGCTCCGATCCGGGATATGCTGCAAGGCATCCAACTGACCGAGCAGAAATGGCGCATCCTGCGCGTTCTGGACGAGTTGGGCGAAGTGGAACAAAGCACCATCGCGCACGAGGCGTGCCTGCTGCTGCCCAGCGTGACTCGCATTTTGCGCACGATGGAGGCCGACGGCCAGATCACCCGCCGTCAGGACAGCGACGACAAACGCCGCACCATGGTCAAGATCACCGAAGCAGGCCGCACCATCCTCAGGGAAAACCTGGCCACTTCACTTGCGATCTCCAGTAATATCGAAGCACAGATGGGCAAGGAGAAACTGGATCAGTTGCTGGACCTGCTCGAGGATCTGCAAGCCATCAAAGTCTGACCCCGCCAAGTTCCGACGGGGTCGGTTGACCGCCTACAAAGTGGCAAGACCGGTATCCAGCGCCGACAGAATTTTGGTCACATCTTCCGAAGTGACGATCAACGGCGGCGACAGAATGATGTTGTTGCCAGACACACGCACCATCACGCCATCTTCATATGCGGCTTTCTGAACCTGAAGCGGCAGGTGTTTTGCGACAGGCGCCTTGGTCGCCCGGTCCGAAACAAGTTCCAATGCACACATCAGACCCTCGCCGCCCCGCACATCCCCGATCGCGTCATGCTTGTCGGCCAGCCTTTGCAACCCGGCAAACAACTCATCCCCACGCGCAGCAGCGTTTTCCCAGATCCTCAGCCGGTTGATCTCGGACAGGGCCGCCAAAGCTGCGGCCGCCCCGACCGGATGGCCAGAATAGGTGTACCCCTGATCCACGGATGCCAGGCCCGTGGTATCGCTTTCAAAAACCTCTGCGACCGCACCGGAAATCATGGCCGCGCCGAAAGGGAAATACCCGTTGGTGATCGCTTTGGCCGTCGTCATGATATCCGGCTGAACACCCCAGTGCCGCGCACCGCTTTCGCTGCCGGTGCGACCAAAAGCGGTGATGATCTCGTCCGAGATCAGCAGGATACCGTGTTTCGAACAAACCTCGCGCACCATGGGCATGAAGCTCTTGTGTGGCGGGATCACACCGCCCGCGCCCAGCACCGGCTCCATGATGAAGGCGGCAACAGTGTTTGCCCCCTGAAAAGCGATCTCGGCCTCAAGCGCCTTGACGCAAAGCTGCGCCAGACGCTCGGGGTCGGTCTCATCAAACGGGTTGCGATAGGTCCACGGCGCCGGCACGTGGAAACAGCCCGGCATCATCGGCTCATACACCGCGCGGAATTTCTGGTTGCCGTTGACAGAAGCGGCGGCAAAATGGGTGCCGTGATAACCCTGCTTCAGGCTGATGAACTTGGTACGCCCTGCTTCACCCCGGACCTTGTGATATTGACGCGCAAGCTTCAGCGCGATTTCGACCGAATCCGACCCACCCGACGTAAAGAATGAACGGGTCAGCCCGTCGGCCTCGAAGAACTGGGCCAGTTCATAAGACAGCTCGATCGCCTTGTCGTTGCTGGTGCCGCGAAATGTCGAGTAATAGGGCAGCGCGTTCAGCTGATCCGCTATGGCCTGTTTCACCGGTTCACAGGAATAGCCCAGATTGACGTTCCACAGCCCCCCTACGGCGTCCAGCGCCGTGTGACCATCGACATCAGTGATGTTGACCCCCTCGCCGCCACTGAGAATGGTCGGCGGGTTCTTCCGGCTGTCGGCGGGGTGCGCCATCGGGTGCCAGAAGTACCGGGCGTTGTTTTCCTTCAGAAAGTTGGAATCTTTCATGTCGCGGGTCTCCGAGTGTTGAAACCGCCCCGGGTCACGGGTGGAATCCGGTTGGAAAGGAGTCGGGCAACTGGCCGCCAAAACCGGCAGTCAGATCAGCCGAAAGTGAATGCAGCGTGGACAGTATTGCCGGAAGGCGGTCGCTGGTTGCCCGGGCCTCCGGGACAGCTATCGCGATGGTTCCCAATGCGACCTGATCGATGCCGAAGATCGGCGCGGCATATCCAAAAACACCTTCTTCGTAGCTGCCACGGCTGTCGGTCCAGCCTGAAACTCTGATCTTTGCGACCCGTTCCTTGATAAGCTTCGGATCAGTAAGCGTGGCTTGCGTAAACCGTGCCTGCACGTGCTGATCCAACTGCTCCAAAAGATGAGCCGGCCCAAAACTGAGCATGCAAAGACCTGAAGCCGTCGCATTGAGCGGAAGCATCTCGCTGGGATCCAGACTGACACGGACACTGTGCTGCGTTGTTTCCACCACAAGCGCCGACTGCAACCCCGTTTTCTCCAGCAAAGACAGATGCAGGGATTCACCGACCACCCGCATTGCGGCCTGCATTTTTTGGCGTGCACCCTCAATGCCGGGTCTGGCGATCTCTCGCAGCGCGGCCAAACGCAAAGCCGCCGGTCCGATCGCATAGGATTTCGTCATCGGATTCTGTTCGATCAACCCGAACGCCTCAAGCGCGCGCAGGTGCCGCAATGCCGTTGCTTTGTTCAGCCCGGACAAACGCGCAAGGTGACTCAGCCCGATCTCAGGGCGGGCATTGGAAAAGTAGTCCAGCATTTTTAGGGCGTTAAGGGCTGTACCCATGTGCGTGTCGTCCTCTTGCTCAGGTAATACTTGACAGAACTAACTTAACAAAGCAACATTATTATTGTTAACGCGGTTCAATTAATGAACCACTATCGGGAGGTGTCAATGAAGAAATTTCTAACAGCCGCCGCTTTTGCGGCTTCGGCCACTGCCGCACTGGCTGAATACCCTGAAAAGCCGGTAAGTTTTGTCGTCCCCTGGCCTCCGGGTGATCTGGAAGATGTCCTTACCCGGATGATCGCCGACGAATTCCAGGCCATGTACGGTGTGCCTGCCGCTGTCGTGAACAAACCCGGCGGCGGAGGCGGCCCATTCCCCGGCGCGGTCGAGGTGGCAACCGCCCCGGCGGATGGCTACACCATCGGCTCATTCGTCATCGGCGTACCTGTCATTGGTCCTGAAATCGGAATTCCCGAACTCAACCCGAATCCTTTCGATCCAATCGGCATCTTCCTGACTTATCCCTTCGTCATCGCGGCCAGCAAAGACGCGCCGTTTTCAAGCTGGGAAGAGTTGGCCGAACACGGCAAGGAAAATGACGTGGCGCTTGGCCATTTCGGATCGGTTCTGCCCCCCACTCAGGTCACATTTGCAGCTGCGGTCAGCAGCGGGTTCGACTTTGCCAGCGAAGCGGCTTTCGACGCCCTGGATTGCAACACCCTGGCCTCAGGTGACGTGGATGTCATCAATACGACGCTACAGCTTATCCTTCCCTGCCTTGATCAGGTGAACGTCCTTGCCAGCATCGGCGGCGAGCGGATTTCACTGGTTCCGGATACGCCGACGATCGTGGAACTCAATCCGGACCTGCCATTGGCCCTTTGGAACGGGCTGTTTGTGCACAAGGACACGCCTGCCGACGCGCGTGAAAAGATCACGGCTGCCGCGCAGAAAGCGCTGTCCTCGGACAAAGCCAAGAAGCTGGCTGAGGAAACAGGCGCCCTGATCTATTGGCAAGACCCGGACGCTTCGAATGCTCAGATCGAGCAGGACAAAGCCTCTTTCGCCAAGATCGAAGAGATTCTGGGCGAATAATCCGAAACAGGCCCGGCCAGATCGAACAACGCCGGGTCTGTTTGATTCAAACAGGAGGCCAAAATGATAGCAAAGACGCTGCAAGACATGTTCCGACGGTATCGACGCCCTGGCGATATTGTCTTTGCCTTCCTTTTCTTCGGCTTCTCCCTGTTCCTTCTCAGCCAGATCGGCGCTGAGACTCAGGCCGTCAAACGAACCAAGTGGTTTGCGCAACCTGCCCTGTGGCCCAAGATCGCGATCTGGGGCATGGTTTTGTTCAGCGGCCTCCACTTGCTGAGCTCGTTCCTGTCCCCGCGCATTCCCGGACGGTTGCGAGAGGTGACGTTCTGGTTGATGTCACTCGAATACGTTGCCTATTTTCTGGTCTATGTCGTGGCGGTTCCGTGGCTTGGGTACCTGCCATCGACCATGCTTTTTGCAGCTCTGCTGACGATACGATTGGGGTTTCGATTGCCTGGGGCTTTTTGCGTTGCACTTGCCTTCGGCGCGGTCGTGGCAGTCGTTTTCCGAGCGTTGCTTCAGGTGAACATTCCTGCCGGTCGGATATACGAGTACCTGCCCGACGGACTGCGCGCCTTTGCGCTGACCTACCTGTGAGGCCAAGATGGACAATCTGATTTCCGGCTTTGCAATTCTGGCGCAGTGGCAGGTCGTCGTGGCACTGGTCATCGGATCGGTGGGCGGGGTCATCATCGGCGCGTTGCCCGGCGTCGGCGCTGCTGTCGCAATTGCCATCCTGCTGCCAGCCACCTTCGCGTTCGAGCCCATCGTCGGCCTGACCCTTCTGTTGGGCATTTACGGGTCGTCCATGTATGGAGGCGCTATCCCCGCCATCCTGATCAACACGCCCGGTACCGCCGTCAACGCACTGACCACTTATGACGGCTATCCCATGACCAAGCGCGGCGAGGGCCACCGGGCTCTGTCGCTAGCCTATTCGGCGTCGTTTTTCGGCGGCATCTTCTCGATCCTCTGTCTGATCATCCTGTCACCCGTATTGGCCTGGGTTGCCCCGCACTTCGGCAGCCGCGAGATATTTCTGGCTGCACTCATGGGCATCCTTCTGGTGATCCTGGCCCATCGCGGACAAACCTTCTCGGCCGCTATGCTGGCATTCTTCGGCATCTTCCTCAGCACAGTCGGTCTGGAACCCGTCAAATACACCAAACGTTTCACCTTTGACCAAACCTGGCTTTCGTCAGGTGTCGATCTGATCGTGGTCGTTCTTGGGCTGTTCGCCATCAGTCAGGCGCTGCTGTTGCTGGTCGACAAAGAACACGCGCCGGGCGAAGCCCATGTGCGCGGCAGCATCTTCGCGGGCCTCAAAGAGCTGCTGGGCCTGAAACGCATTGCGATGGTTTCGTCATCGCTGGGTGTGCTTATGGGCATGATACCGGGCACAGGCGAATTCACATCACAGTTCCTGTCATACACATACGCACAGAAAACCTCTGAGGACCCGGACAAATTCGGCGATGGGTCACCCGAAGGTCTGGTGGCGTCCGAGGCGGCCAACAATGCCGTTCCCGGGGCTGCGATGATTCCACTGCTGGCGCTGGGTATTCCGGGCGAGGCGCTGACCGCGATGATGCTGTCGGTCTTCTATGTTCACAACGTGATCCCCGGACCGCAGCTTTTCGCCGACCAGATGGATTTTGTCATGGCCCTGTACATGTCGCTGATCCTGCTCAATGTGATCGTTCTGGTCTTTCTTTTGTTCTCGACCAACCTGCTGCTGAAGATCATTCAGATCCCGACGCGCTTTCTGGGGATCATGATCCTGACGCTGTCCTTTGTCGGTGTATTCAGCCTGCGCAACTCTGTCACGGACTGCGCCATTGCCGCCGGGTTCGGCGTGTTCGGGCTGATCCTGAAGCGCCTGAACCTGCCGATTGTTCCGATCATTCTTGGCATGGTTCTGGGTGGGATCATGGAAGTCAAACTGCGCAGCGCCATGGCGCGGGTGAAGTCGCCACTTGATTTCATCGACCGGCCGATTGCCGCATTACTGTTCATCATGATCCTCGGGATCATTCTGCTGCACGTTCGCTCGCTGATCAAGGAACACAAGGAACGTATCAGACCGCAGCCGGTTCTCGACGAAGACTCAACTCAGCAAGGATAACCCCCATGGACCAATCCTCGATTGATGCGCTGCGTGCGCGGGACATTGCTCCGCGCGGGCATTTCATAAACGGCCGCTTTCAGGATGGCGAAACCGGGGCCCGGCATCAGGTTCTGTCTCCGATCAACGGTCAGCCTCTGGCGCTGATCGCCGAAGGCACACCGGCCGATGTCGACATGGCCGTGCGCGCGGCGCGCGGTGCTTTCGAGGACGGGAGATGGTCGCGCATGGCCCCTGCCGGCCGCAAGAAAGTGCTGCTGAAGCTGGCTGATCTGATCGAAGCCCGCGCGCTTGAACTGGCCGTGCTGGGCGTGCGCGACAACGGAACCGAGATCACCATGGCCTACAAGGCCGAGGCGCTCTCGGCTGCGGCCACTTTCCGGTATTATGCCGAGGCGATCGACAAGATCTACGGACAAATCGCCCCGACAAGCGGTGACGTTCTGGGTCTTGTGCATCACGCTCCGGTCGGGGTTGTCGGGGCCATCGTGCCCTGGAACTTTCCACTGATGATCGGCAGCTGGAAAATTGCACCGGCACTGGCTGCAGGCAATTCCGTCGTGCTGAAACCTGCCGAAAGCGCCTCACTCAGCCTGCTGAAGATTGCCGAGCTTGCCGCGGAAGCCGGAGTGCCCGATGGGGTGTTCAATGTCGTGACCGGGCGTGGCTCGGTCGTGGGTGAGGCGCTGGCCCTGTCGATGGATGTCGACATCATGGTGTTTACCGGGTCGGGCACAACCGGGCGGCGGCTGCTGGAGTATTCCGCGCGGTCGAACCTGAAACGCTGCTATCTTGAACTGGGCGGCAAATCCCCGAACATCGTTTTTGCCGACGCCCCTGATCTGGCCGAAGCGGCCAAGGTTTCGGCGGCGGGTATCTTCCGCAACTCTGGTCAGGTCTGCGTCGCCGGATCGCGCCTATTGGTCCAGCAAGAGATTTACGAAGACTTCGTTGCCGAGATCAGCCGCCACGCTGAAGGCTTTCGCGTCGGCGACCCGCTGGATCTGAACAGCCAGATCGGTGCGGTCCACAGCTTGCCAGAGCTTCAGGCCAATCTGGATTTCGTCACGAAGGCCGAGTCCGAAGGCGCCGAGCGCCGGACCGGCGGAAACCGCATCCTGACCGAGACCGGAGGCTATTACATGGCGCCGACCGTGATGGCCAACGTGAAAGAGACCGACACCCTGTTCCAGAATGAGGTCTTTGGCCCCGTTCTGGCCGTCACGCCCTTTACCGACGAAGACGAAGCGCTGCGCCTTGCCAATGCCACGGTCTATGGGCTGGCCGGTGGTGTCTGGACCTCGAACCTCAGCCGCGCGCATCGCATGGTGGCTGGCATTCGCGCCGGCGTTGTGCATGTCAATACATATGGCGGTGCCGACCTGACCGTTCCGCTGGGCGGTGTTCGCCAATCCGGCAACGGGCACGACAAATCGCTGCACGCGATCGAGAAATACTTCGATCTGAAAACCGCCTGGATAAAACTCTGAGAAAAGGCCGCCCGCATGACCCTTTCAGCGAAATCCGCGGAACTCATTGAACGCAGGGCCCGGTTGCTGGGGCCCAATGTATCGACCTTCTATGACGAACCCGTTCATTTCGTGAAAGGCGAAGGCGTCTGGCTGTGGGATGCGGACGGGCGCAAATATCTGGATTGCTACAACAACGTGCCTCATGTGGGGCATTGCAACCCACGCGTGGTCGAGGCGATCTGTCGTCAGGCGCGCACGCTCAACACGCACACCCGGTATCTGCATGACGGGATTCTGGACTATGTGGAAAAACTGACCGGAACGATGGACGAATCCCTGGATACGGCCATCCTCACATGTACCGGCTCCGAGGCAAATGACATTGCTCTGCGAATGGCCGAGGCGATGACCGGAAAACGAGGGATCATTGCCACCGACGCCACCTATCACGGCAATACCGCGCTGGTCAGCCAGTTGAGCAGATCGAACATCCCGACGGTCGGCTTCGGTCTGGGCCGGTATTTCCGCTTTGTCAGCGCGCCCGACAGCTATCGCCATCCCGACCCGGACGGGTCAAAATTCGCCCATGCGGTGGCGGAACAGATTGCCGAACACGAAAAGGCCGGCACTGGTTTTGCCGCATTGATCCTCTGCCCTTATTTTCTGAACGAGGGGTTTCCCGAAAATCCGGACGGTTGGCTGGCACCCACGGCCAAGGTCGTCCGCCAGGCCGGGGGCCTGTTGATCTGCGACGAGGTGCAATCAGGCTTTGGCCGAACCGGCACCCACATGTGGGCGCATCAGAAGTTGGGCGTTGTGCCGGATGTCATGACCTTGGGCAAACCCATGGCCAACGGCCATCCGGTGGGCGGCGTGGTCACAGGTTCCGAGATCATTTCGGCATTCCGCAAGGGATATCGGTACTTCAACACGTTTGGCGGAAATCCTGTTTCCTGTGCCGCCGCGATGGCGGTTTTGGAAGAGATCGAAGACCAGAGCCTGGTCGCACATGCCAGATCCGTTGGTGATCACGCGCGAAAACGGCTGAACCTTTTGAAAGAAAAACATGACGTCATCGGAGACATACGCGGTTCGGGGCTGATATTCGGGGCAGAAATGGTCCTTGATCGCGACAGCAAGGAACCCGCCGGTGAATTCACTGACCGTATCATCAACGCCATGCGCCGGCGCGGGATCATTCACTCCAAGCTTGGGTGTCACAAGAATACTCTGAAAATTCGCCCGCCCATGCCATTCTCTGTCGAAAACGCGGATCTACTTTTCGACACGCTGGACGACGTGTTGGCGGAAACGCCACGGGTCGCATGAAGCAGATCGTGGAACATGCGCTGTCCCTTTGGGGGCTGGCAGATGGCCAGGCGTCTCTTGTGACTGCTCGGGAAAACCGCGTCTATCGCGTTCAGTCAGGCCAGACCGCCTATGCCCTGAGACTGCATCGCAAAGGCTTGCGAACGGATGCCGAACTCCGGTCAGAGCTACAGTGGATGGCCGTTCTCGGCAAAAACGGGGTCCGGGTTCCAACGCCCGTCCCGGCCGCGGATGGGCGCTATCTGCATCTGGTGGACGGCATTCAGGTCGACATGCTCGACTGGTTGCCGGGCCGCCCGTTGGGCTCGACCGGAAAGGCTTTGACACATCAGGACAGAACAGGCCTTTTTTGCTCAATCGGCCGGGAAATGGCACGGCTGCACCACATCAGTGACCAATGGACACGTCCTCAGGACTTTGTGCGTTGGTCATGGGATCGCGGCGGGCTGCTAGGAGACGCCCCTGTCTGGGGTTGTTTCTGGGAAAACCCAACGCTAGGAGAAACGGACCGGGCCCTTTTCCTGGCGTTCCGGGATATCGCAGATCGTGACCTTCGGCGCGTGGAAAATCAGTTGGATTACGGGCTGATCCACGCCGATCTTGTCCGCGAAAACGTCATGGTTGACGGTGACAAACTGTGGCTGATTGATTTCGACGATGCCGGGTTCGGTTTTCGCCTGTTTGATATCGCAACGACGCTTCTCAAGAACCTGCACGAACCTGATTTCAACCAGCTGCGCGGTGCTTTGCTGGCGGGGTATCGATCTGAAAGACCGGTCTGCACCCGCCAACTCGACCTGTTCATGGCATTGCGCGCGGTAACCTATGTGGGATGGGTTGCGTCCCGCCTGAACGAAGATGGATCGGACATACGCAACGAGCGGTTCATTGAAACCGCCCGTGGGTTGATGTCCCAATACCTTCAATAGCACACCTAGACAGGAGGCACCGATGGCCGAAAAGACAATCCTGCTGATTGGTACGTATGATACCAAAGAGCCCGAAATGCGGTTCATCGAAGAGGCGGTCAGAGCGCAGGGCGCCGACGTGCTGACCATGGATGTATCGGTTCTGGGTGATCCATCCGAACCGACGGATATCTCGAAACACGACGTTGCCGCTGCCGGTGGCATGACAATAGAACAGGTCATCGCGCAAGGAGACGAGAACAAAGCCTTTCGCGTAATGTCCGCAGGGGCCGCAAAAGTCGTTGCGCAGGCCTATTCAGAAGGTCGATTTGACGGGATGCTGGCCACGGGCGGGACCATGGGCACAGACCTTGCGCTGGATTGTGCACAGGCTTTGCCGATGGGCGTTCCCAAATATATCGTGTCAACGGTCAGCTTCTCGCCTCTGATCCCTCCGCATCGGTTGGCGCCGGATGTTCAGATGATCCTATGGGCCGGCGGCCTGTATGGCATGAATTCGATCTGCAAATCGTCGCTCGGCCAAGCTGCCGGGGCCGTCGTGGGCGCAGCCAGAGCGGCGACCGCCCCCGATCGCAGCAAACCTCTGATCGGGATGACCAGCCTTGGTTCGTCCTGCCTGCGCTACATGAAAATTCTGAAACCGGCATTGGAGGACCGCGGGTTTGAAGTGGCCGTGTTCCACTCTACCGGCATGGGCGGCATGGCCTATGAAAAACTGGCGGGAGAAGGCGCGTTTGCCTGCGTGATGGACTTCTGCATGCAGGAATTTGGCAACCTGATGGCGGGCTCTGTCGTGTCCAGCGGCGATGACCGGGTCACCAATGCCGGGCGCGTTGGAACGCCCCAGATGGTGGCGCCCGGTGCGCTGGATCTATTGGATTTTGCGGGTTGGCAGGACATCCCCGAACAATATGCCGATCGCCCGTTCCACGAACACAACCGCCTGATCAAAAGCTCGGTCTTCAACGGCGCTGAACGGCGCGCCTGGATTCGGGAACTCGCCAACCGGCTGGAAGCCGCAACCGGGCCCGTGCATTTCTTTTTACCCGTTCAGGGCGTCGAGGCCTGGGACAGGGAAGGCGAAGAGGCGCATGATCCAGAGGCTCTGGCCGAAATGGTGGACGAGGCGCGCAAGGTCATGCCCGGCCGGGTGCCGATGACCGAGCTGGATGTTCACATCAACGATGCGGCTTTCTGCGAAGCTGTTCTGTCGCGATTTGACACGTGGGTGGAAACCGGCGTCATCCGAACAGACTGAACGCCATTGGCAGCATCGGGAAACGGAAAATCTCCCTGCGCGGTGTCTGACAGCGAATTGTGGCACCTGTCCGGGTTGTGCAGGTCGGTTCCGTGAACCTCGGGCACCCATTCTTCTGGCGGACGGTTCCAGAACGTATTGGAGTTGTCTTGTCTACCCCGACCCGGTGCAAGCTGCGCCACGCGGACCGGATCAGAATGACCGGTTCTTCATGCGGATGTTGCGTAAAAAGCGTTTCCACAACGTTTTGAACGATTTGATGATCAGCTTGCCCCTCACCCCCAAGACAATCAATCAGCGAAAAGGGGTTTCTTGAACAATTGATCCATCCGGAAGCCGGGTACGGGCGCGTGTCGGTTGCTGGTGGCAAATTTTTGTGGATGTTGGATCCAATATCCTTTATGCGTGATCGCATCTTTGATTCAGGGAGGATCACATGCTCAAAAAACTCGTCGCTTTGGCGGCCTTCACCACTTTCACAACAGGTCCTGCGATGGCAGACACGCTCGACGATGTCGTGGATCGCGGCACTCTTCGCTGCGGCGTTGTTCTGGACTTTCCGCCGATCGGGTATCGCGACGCCAACAACGAACCGGCGGGTTTTGACGTGGATTACTGCAATGATCTGGCCGCGGCGCTTGAAGTTGAGGCGGAAATCCTGCCTTTGACCTGGGCCGAACGCCTGCCGGTCATCGTAACCGGGCGCGCTGATGTCGTGTTCGGCGCGACCTCGGACAGCCTTGAACGGGCGCGGACCGTGGGCTTCAGCATTCCTTATGCAATCTACTACGCGCAGGGCGTCGTGAACGCGGACAGCGGGATCGAAACCTTCGAAGACATCCGCGGCAAACGCGTCGCCGCCGCGATTGGCACCGTGCCGGAACAGGAATGGCTGAAGATTGCTGCCGAATGGGGTGAGGAAGGCAATTATCAGGGTTATCAGTCAGAAAACGAGGTGTTTCTGGCGGTCGCGCAGGGCAAGGCCGATATCGGCATCACCACCAACACCGCCGTTCTGCCGATCACCCAGCAGTATGAAACCGTGCTGGCCGGCCCCCGTATGCCATGGACAACCGACTACACCTCGGTCGTGGGCAAACGACAGGACGTCACCTGGCTGAATTTCCTGAACCTCTTTGTCACGCATCAGGCGCGTTCGGGCCGGTATCAGGAACTTTGGGGCAAATACGTCGGAGGCGAAGCACCCGAGCTGCGCATCCCCGGCGTGATGTACTGATTTCACCCTCCAAGTGCTCTTTCGTCGGGTCTCGGCCGGGCGAAAGAGCCGGTCAATTCGGAAAAAACCTGTGTTCGATTACAACTTCCACTGGCGGCCGGTCATGAAAAGCCTGCCGGATTTGCTTGAGGCATCGCTGCTGACCTTGCAAGTCGCGGTGCTGGCGATGATCCTGGGCATCCTTATCGGCCTGTGTCTTGCGCTGACGCGGCTACACCTGAAGGGGCCGCTGTACTGGCTCGCCTCGACCTGGGTTGAACTGGCCCGAAACACGCCCGCCCTGTTTCAGCTGTTCTTTTTCGGCTTCGGGCTTGGTGCATTCGGCCTGCACCTGTCGCCTTACTTCATCGTGCTGGCCGGTTTGACCTTCAATTGCGCCGGCTATCTGGCCGAAAACTTCCGTGGCGGCTTTCAGGCCGTCCCCGAGACACAGTTGCGCGCGTCGCGATCGCTGGGCATGACCGCGTGGCAGGCCTACACACGCGTCGTGATCCCGCAGGTGTTTCGCATTGTCTATCATCCGATCACGAACCAGATGGTCTGGGCTGTTTTGATGTCCTCGCTGGGTATGCTGGTCGGCTTCCGTGAACTGTCGGGCGAGACGCAGTTCTTTGCCTCGCGCACCTTCCGCATCTTTGAATATTTCGCCGTCACCGCGGTCATCTACTACGTGATCGTCAAAATCATTCTCGGAGCCTCACGCCTGCTGGCGACCCGGCTCTTTCGCTACTGAAGGACGCTCGGATGGAACCCACCGTCAGCTTTTTCAGCGGCTTCAACATCAACGATCTGTGGTTTCTGGGCGAAGCCGCGCTGCGAACCCTCTGGATTTCAATACTTTCGATTTCCATAGGAACGGTTATTGGAGTGGTGTGCGGATGGCTTCTGTACGAGGGCAAACTGGCAGCAACCCTGACGTTGGCTCCGATTCTGGATATTTTCCGTTCAGTCCCTTTGATCATCCAGCTGGTGCTGTTTTATAACTTTGCACCTATTGTCGGGCTCAATCTGGACCCGTTTGCTTCAGGCGTGGTGATCCTGTCCATCTATACGGCAGCACTGGTTGCGAATGTGGCGCGCGGCGGGATTGAAGCCGTCGGCGACCCGATGCGCCGCGCCGCGCGCAGTCTGGGCATGACCTATTGGCAGGATCTGCGCTATGTCGTCTTCCCGATCGGTGGGCGCGCGGTGTTCCCGGCATGGGTCGGGGTCGCACTGGGAGTGATGAAGGACAGCGCACTGGTTTCAGTTCTGGGCTATGTCGAACTGCTCAAGGCCAGTCAGATCCTGATCACCCGCACGCAGGAACCTTTCCTGATCCTGACAATCGCTGGCGCGTTCTATTTCGCGCTCAGCTATCCGATTTCGCGCTATTCCGCGTCGCTAGAAAAAAGGTGGGCCCAATGATCGAAATTCGCGACCTGCACAAGTATTTTGGATCGCTGCATGTGCTGAAAGGCATCGATCTGAATGTGCAGAAAGGAGAGGTTCTTTCGGTGATCGGCGCATCGGGCTCCGGCAAATCGACCCTGCTGTATTGCATCAACGGGCTGGAGCCGATCCAGCAAGGCTCGGTTATTGTGGATGGCACAGATGTTCATACCAAAGGCACCGACATCAACAAGCTGCGCACAAAGCTGGGAATGGTGTTTCAGCAATGGAACAGCTTTCCGCATCTGACCGCACTGGAAAACGTCGCATTGGCCCCCAAGATCGTCAAAGGACTGTCAAGATCAGAAGCCCGCGATATCGCCGCCCGCCAACTGACCCATGTTGGCCTGGGCGAAAAACTGGATGTCTACCCCTCGGCCCTTTCTGGCGGCCAGCAACAGCGTCTGGCCATCGCCCGCGCGCTGGCGATGGAGCCGGAATACATGCTGTTTGATGAGGCGACTTCAGCGCTGGATCCCGAACTGGTGGGCGAGGTTCTCGACACGATGCGCCTTTTGGCCGAAGAAGGGATGACCATGATCTGTGTCACGCACGAGATGGGTTTCGCACGCGATGTGTCGGACCGGGTTGCTTTCTTCCATCAGGGCGTGATGGAAGAGATCGGTCCGCCCGCGCAGATATTCGGTGATGCGCAATCCGAACACACCCGTAAATTCCTGGCCAACGTGCGCTGAGTGCACTGGCCCCCTGAAACAACGAGGAAGATTACCTTCATGTCCAAGAATATCTTCACCGGCACCATGCCAGCCCTGATGACCCCATGCAAAGCCGACCGGACCCCGGATTTCGATGCCCTGGTGAAAAAGGGCAAGGAAATGATCGAGGCAGGCATGTCGGCCGTGGTGTATTGCGGCTCGATGGGCGACTGGCCGTTGCTGTCGGATGCCGAACGTATGCACGGTGTCGAACGCCTGATCGACGCCGGCCTGCCTGTCGTCGTCGGCACCGGTGCGATAAATTCGAAATCTGCCGTGGCGCTGGCCGCACATGCGCAAAAGGTCGGCGCGGCAGGGCTTATGGTCATCCCACGTGTGCTGTCGCGCGGATCGTCCATCCCGGCACAGCGCAACCACTTCAAGGCAATCCTGTCAGCCGCGCCGGATATCCCGGCCATCATATACAACAGCCCCGTCTACGGATTCGCCACCCGTGCTGATTTGTTCCTGGAATTGCGTGCAGATCATCCGAACCTTGTCGGGTTCAAGGAATTCGGAGGCAAAGGCGACCTGCGCTACGCCGCGGAACACATCACCTCGAAAGATGATCAGGTCACGCTGATGGTGGGGGTGGACACCGAGGTTTATCATGGCTTCGTCAACTGCGGCGCAACGGGTTCGATTACCGGTATCGGCACCGCCCTGCCCAAAGAGGCGCTTCTGCTGGCGGCCCTGTGTCAGAAAGCGGCAGCCGGTCATGCCGAGGCGCGCCTGCGCGCGCGCGAGCTTGAAGAAGCCTTTGGCGTGCTGGCCAGCTTTGACGAAGGCACCGATCTGGTGCTGTATTACAAGCACCTGCTGGTCCTGAACGGTGAAGAGGAATACCGCTTGCACTTCAACGAAACCGACGAGCTGACGGATGCCCAGCGCAACTATTGCGAACAGCAATACAAACTGTTCCGCACCTGGTTTGCCGACTGGTCCAGCCAGGGTGGGGTCATCGCTGAATGCATGTGATCGACAGCCATACCGGAGGCATGCCCACGCGGGTCATCCTGGACGGCGGCCCCGATCTGGGATCGAGCCCGCTGGCCGAGCGCGCGCGATGCTTGGCCACCGAGCACAAGGCTTTCTACAAATCGGTCCTTCTGGAACCACGCGGTCAACCCGGCATGGTCGGGGCGCTTCTGGTCGCCCCGGAAACGTCCGGCTGCGAAACCGGCGTGATCTATTTCGATGCCGACGCCGTTCTGGGCATGTGCGGGCATGGCACCATCGGCCTTGGGGTCACTCTGGCCCATCTGGGCCGGATCGGTCCGGGGACGCACAGGGTCGAAACGCCGGCCGGCGTCATCTCGGTTGACCTGTTGGACGCCAATACGGTGCGCGTCACCAATATCGAAAGCCGCAGGGTCAAGGCTTCGGTGTCGGTTTATGTCGAAGGCCATGGAAAAGTGACCGGCGATCTGGCCTATGGTGGCAACTGGTTCTTCATTGTCGATCCCAGCCCGATGGACGTGAAGCCCGGCAACATCCGTGCCCTCACCGATCTGACCATTGCAATTCGCAAAGCCTGCATCGACCAGAATGTACGTGGCGAAAACGGGGAACCGGTGGACCATGTGATCTTGCAGGACAAATCCCCGGACAACGACGTTCACAGCAGGAATTTCGTCCTGTGCCCGGACGATCAATATGACCGATCCCCGTGCGGGACCGGCAGTTCAGCGCGTCTGGCCTGTCTGGCGGCGGATGGGGTTCTGATTCCGGGGCAAGAGATCATGCAGGAAAGCGTGATCGGCAGCTCTTACCGGCTGAGCTATCAGCCCGGTCCCAATGGCGGCATCATTCCGACCCTGACCGGGCAGGCGCATATCATGGCCGAGGGCACATTGATTTTCGCGCAGAACGATCCGTTCCGCGGTGGGATCCTTCTTTGACAAAATTATCGGGGACTGGCGCAATCCCGCCCCCGGCTCAGAGCCACAGTTTGAGAAGATCTGGCCATGCTGCAAGACAACCCGACAGATATCGTCGTGATCGGTGCCGGTATCATCGGCATCAGCACCGCACTTGAATTGCAAAAACGCGACCGGCGCGTGCTGGTGCTGGACCGCGAAGGCGTTGCAGCCGGGGCGTCAAAGGGCAATGCCGGAGCCTTTGCCTTTACCGACATCGTGCCATTGGCCACCCCCGGGATCATGCGCAAAGCTCCGAAATGGCTGTTTGATCCGTTGGGCCCGCTTTCCATCCCCCCCTCTTACGCTTTGAACATCGCGCCGTGGATGCTGCGGTTCTGGCGGGCCAGTTGGCAGGATCGCTATGCTGCGGCCTTGTCTGCGCAGGCTGCTTTGATGGATCACAGCCGCGCGGCGCTGGAACGCCAGATCGCGGATGTCGACGGCGAAGCGCTGATGCAACGCGACGGCCAGTTGCAGGTGTTCGAGGGTGAAGGCGAATTCCGCGCCAGCCTGCCCACATGGGACAGGCGCAAGGATCACGGCATCCCCTTTGACCTGCTGGACAGCCCCGACGCGATTGCGGAAATCCAGCCCGGGCTTGACCGACGATTTACCCATGCGGGTTTTACGCCCACCTGGATGAACACGGTCGATCCGGCCAGCTGGACAAGACATTTGGCCACCCGGTTCACCGCCCGTGGCGGTCAGGTCGAAATCGCGACAATCAGCGCACTCACACCCATGGATGCGGGCGTTCGCCTGACGACTTCGATCGGTGAAATTGATGCAAGACAGGTGATCGTGGCCGCCGGGGCGTGGTCTCATCACCTGGCGCAAACCCTGGGCGATCGCATCCCTCTGGAAACCGAGCGCGGGTACAACACGACCCTGCCCCAAGGGGCCTTTGACCTGCGCACCCATCTGACATTCGGCGGCCACGGCTTTGTGGTGACGCGGATCAACGGAGGTGTGCGCATCGGTGGCGCGGTCGAGTTGGGCGGGCTGGAACTGCCGCCCAACTACAAACGCGCCGACGCGCTTCTGGCAAAGGCCGGGCGCTTCATGCCTGGCCTGAATTTGGAAGGCGGCACGCAATGGATGGGCTTCCGGCCATCGCTGCCCGACAGTTTGCCGCTGATCGACCGCTCGGCGCGTGCGCCACAGGTATTTTACGCCTTCGGACATGGCCATCTGGGTCTGACGCAATCCGCAGGCACGGCGGAACTGGTTGCGGATCTGGTCACGAACACAAAGCCCCCGCTCGACATGAAGCCTTACGCATCCACACGCTTCTGATCAGGAGAACACCTCATGAAAATCACTGCACTGAACGTATATCAGGTGGATCTGCCGCTGAAGGAAGGCCGCTACAGCTGGTCCAATGGCAACTATGTCGAGGTCTTCGACAGCACCGTTCTCGAGATCATCACGGATGAAGGTCTCAAGGGTTATGCCGAATGCTGCCCGCTGGGATCGGCTTATCTTCCGTCCTTTGCCCTTGGTGTCCGGGCCGGGCTGGCCGAATTGTCGCCACATCTGATCGGACAGGATCCGCTGAATATCGGCCAGATCAATCGCACCATGGATGCAGCCCTACGTGGCCACCCCTATGCCAAGGCGCCTGTTGATATTGCCTGCTGGGATCTGCTGGGCAAGGCGACCGGGCAACCCGTTTACACCCTGTTGGGCGGCGACGCGCAACAGGACGTGGTGCTGTATCGCGCGATCAGCCAGGAAGCACCGGACCTCATGGCGCAAAAGATCCAAGGTTATGCGGCCGAAGGCTACACAAAGTTTCAACTGAAAGTGGGCGGCGACGCCAATGACGACATCGACCGCATTCACGCCACCCGCGCAGTTCTGAAAAAGACCGATCTGCTGGTTGCGGATGCCAACACTGGCTGGACCCGGCACGAGGCCGCGCGTGTCGTAGGCGCCATCGCGGGCATGGATGTCTATGTGGAACAACCCTGTTTGACCTATGAGGAATGCGTGTCGATCCGCCGGCGCACCGCGCTGCCCTTCGTGATGGATGAGGTCATCGACACGCCCAACACATTGGTCCGCGGCATTGCCGATGACGCCATGGACGTGATCAACCTGAAAATCTCCAAAGTAGGAGGCTTGAGCAAAGCAAGGCTGATGCGCGATCTTTGCGTTGCACATGGTATCCCGATGACCATCGAAGACACGTGGGGGGGCGATATCACCACCGCCGCCATCGCTCATCTGGCACGGTCGACACCGTCCGAGTTCACGTTCTCGGCCACCGATTTCAATTCCTATGGTACCGTGGACATCGCCGAAGGCGCGCCAAAGCGTGTCAATGGCCGGATGACCGCAGCAGATCGTCCCGGTCTGGGCGTGACACCGATCTTCGACGCGCTGGGTGCCCCTGTCGCGCAATACAGCTGAGGTAGACATGCGCAGCAGCAAAACCGTACATGTGATTTCGGCCCATGCCGAAGGTGAGGTTGGGGATGTCATCGTCGGGGGTGTCGCCCCACCGCCGGGCGACACTCTCTGGGATCAGCGAAGCTTCATTGCGCAGGACCAGACCCTGCGCAACTTTGTTCTGAACGAACCGCGCGGCGGTGTGTTCCGGCATGTCAACCTTCTGGTTCCGCCAAAACACCCCGAGGCGGACGCCGCCTGGATCATCATGGAACCTGAAGACACGCCGCCCATGTCGGGGTCCAACTCGATTTGTGTCTCAACCGTGTTGCTGGATGGCGGGATCATTCCAATGCACGAGCCGGAAACCCATATGGTGCTGGAGGCACCGGGTGGGCTGGTCCGGGTACGTGCGGAATGCCGCGATGGCAAGGCGCAACACATTTTTGTCCAGAACCTGCCCAGCTTCGCCGACAAGCTGTCCGTCCCGCTCGAGGTACCCGGACTGGGCACGATCACGGTAGACACCGCTTATGGCGGCGACAGTTTTGTGGTCGTCGATGCGCAGGCGCTTGGGTTCGCAATCGTCGACCACGAAGCCCGCGACATAGCCCGGCTGGGGGTAAAGATCACAAACGCCGCCAATGAACAGCTTGGGTTCTCTCATCCCGAGAACCCGGACTGGGATCATATATCGTTCTGCGCCTTTTGCGGCCCGTTAAGTGAAACGGAAACCGGTCTCAGCGGCAAGTCCGCCGTGGCGATCCAGCCGGGTAAGGTCGACCGTTCGCCGACGGGTACCGCAGTGTCTGCGCGCATGGCGCTGATGGCGGCCAAGGGGTTGATGAAACCTAGCCAGACCTTCGAGGCTGTCTCGATCATCGGATCGCGATTCACCGGGCGGATCATTGACACTGCGCAGGTCGGTGGCCGCGCGGCGATCATTCCTGAAATCAGCGGTCGCGGTTGGATCACCGGAATTCATCAGCACATGTTGGACCCTGACGATCCATGGCCCGGTGGATATCGCCTGTCTGACACCTGGGGTGTTTGATGTCAGCAGGCGCGTTTTTCGGAAATGGAAAAGCCTGAAGACACGTGGCCTGTTGACGGTTTCATCATCAGATTCAGGCTTTTTTCAAATCTCGGGCAGCGGTCGAACATGGGTCGAAATCCAAGTTCGGCTTGGAAAAGTCGGCGATTACGGGTAATTGTATCCAAAAAACCGTGGCGGGATATTGGAAATGGCAGGAAAACGCGCGATCACGAAACAAAGCCTACCGGACGTCATCGCGAATGATCTGCGTGAACGTATCCTGAGCGGCGAACTCGCCGAAGGCGAGACGATCCGGCAGGAAGCACTGGCCGAGGAATACGATGTCTCTCGCATGCCGATCCGCGAGGCGCTGAAACGCCTGAATGCCGAAGGTCTGGTGCAATGGGCCAACAATCGCGGCGGCTCGGTGACCAAGCATTCCCTCGAGGAAATCGGTGAAATTTTCGATCTTCGCATCCTGATCGAAGTCGATCTGTTCCGCCGGGCCATCCCGAATATGGGCCCAAGGGAATTTGCGCGTTGCGACGAAATCCTCAAGCAGATGGAAGCGTCATATGATGAAAATGACGTCG
This sequence comes from Ruegeria sp. BHSA118, assembly GCF_059613405.1. Classification (NCBI taxonomy): domain Bacteria; kingdom Pseudomonadati; phylum Pseudomonadota; class Alphaproteobacteria; order Rhodobacterales; family Roseobacteraceae; genus Ruegeria; species Ruegeria sp. BHSA118. The sequence continues at coordinate 21,903 of NZ_JBXWSM010000007.1, read as the reverse complement.
GCAAGTGGGGGATATTGAACTATCAGTATCACTCGGCGCTTTATGCGGCGTCACGGCGGAAGCTGACCAACGAATTGCTGGACCGCGTCAACCTGCAATCGGATCGCTATGTCAGGATGCACCTGAGCGTGATGAAACAGCGCGAACCCGCAAAAAAGGAACATCGTGATCTGTTGCGGCTGGCCCGGGAAGGCAATGTGGACAAAGCCTGCGAGGTCTTGACGCAGCATATACGCCGGACCAAGGAACAGCTTCTGGAAATGATCGCCTCGAAGCGCGGGACAGACGAACCCTAGGGTGGTCTTGCATGTCCTGTCATTTTGGATACATTATCCATTATTCTGGACATCCCGAAATACGAGGCCCAAATGACTTTTACCCCGCATGGCAAGCATCTGATCGCCGGCAACTGGCTTGCTGGTGACGATTTCTTTGCATCACAACCCGCACATGGGCCATCGCATGACTTTTCGAAAGGTCGCATCTCTGACGTCGATGCCGCTGCGCAGGCGGCAGAAGAAGCGTTTTGGAGTTATGGTTATTCCACTCGGGAAGAACGTGCCGCCTTTCTGAACGCCATTGCCGACGAGATCGAAGCGCGCGCCGATGCAATCACCGAGATTGGCACTCGGGAAACCGGCCTGCCCGAGGCCCGGCTGCAAGGTGAGCGGGACCGCACGTCGGGGCAGTTGAGGCTGTTTGTAACGCATATCCTTAGCGGCGACTATCTGGACCGGCGCCAGGACAGCGCGCTGCCGGACCGTTCCCCCCTGCCCCGGCCCGATCTGAAACTGATCCAACGCCCGATCGGCCCGGTCGCTGTGTTCGGCGCATCAAATTTCCCGCTGGCATTTTCCACCGCCGGGGGGGACACCGCCGCCGCACTGGCTGCCGGCTGCCCGGTTGTCGTCAAAGGCCACGGCGCCCATCCGGGCACCGGCGAGATCATCACCGAAGCCATCCTCGCGGCTATCCGCCGTTGCAACATTCATCCCGGCGTTTTCAGCCTGATCCAGGACGGCGGCCCGGCTGTGGGTTCTGCCTTGGTGCAGCACCCTCTGATCAAGGCGGTCGGGTTCACCGGATCGCTTGCGGGCGGTCGCGCCCTGTTCGACCTGTGCGCCGCGCGCCCCGAGCCGATTCCGTTTTTTGGCGAGCTTGGATCGGTCAATCCCATGTTCATTCTGGGTGCGGCACTGGCAAACCGGGGTGAAGACATCGCCAAAGGCTGGGCCAGCTCGCTGACGATGGGCGCAGGTCAGTTCTGCACCAACCCGGGCGTCGTCGTGATGCCAGCAGGTGAAGCAACGGACCGTTTCGCCGAGATCGCACAGGCTGCATTGACCGAAGTTCCGGCGCAGACCATGCTGACCGACGGCATCGCCAAAGCCTATCGCAAAGGTCAGGCCCGTGTTGCTGAAACCGCCGGCATTCACGAGGTTCTGACGTCGACATGCGATCAGCGCAATGCGACCCCTTTCTTGTACCGAACAAGCGCCGCAACCTGGCTGGCCAACACATCCCTCGCGGAAGAGGTGTTCGGCCCGCTGGGCATCATCGTGACTGCCGAGACATCCGACGAAATGCACGACGTCGCGCGCGGTTTGCACGGGCAGCTGACCTGCACCCTGCATATGGACGAGGCAGACATGGGCATGGCCCGGTCCCTGCTGCCGATCCTGGAACGCAAAGCCGGGCGCGTATTGGCCAATGGCTTCCCCACGGGGGTCGAGGTATGTGACAGCATGGTCCATGGCGGTCCCTACCCAGCTTCAACTAATTTCGGTGCCACATCCGTGGGCACATTGTCGATCCGACGTTTCTTGCGTCCTGTTTGCTATCAGAACCTGCCGGATGCATTGCTGCCGGAACACTTCTCATAGGGAAATCAGTCGACACCCGCCGATACTCTGAAAGCACGAAGCGCAGCAGGGTGTCGGCGGTTGTAACTGCCAAGCGTCAGGGGAATGAGGCACACGCCTCTGGATCCAATTGCACAGTTTCATTTGAGTAACAGTGCTTTTGTTCATTCGGTTCATGGCAATGCAATCACGGCCCGATCCGTTGGCAGTCTGGTGAACTATCTGTATGAAGTGACCCGTGTTGCCCAGTACCATAACCAATTCGCCACGACCCATGAGATGATCGCCTTATTCGAGATCAAGTTCCTCGCTGCATCCACCTCTCTTTTTATATCTCAAGAAAGGTAAACCTGATGGCTAACCCTCTGTATGACGGCCTGTTCGGCATCCACGCCGGCAAAGTCACACCTTTTTTGCAGCTGCTGGACGGGACAACGATCTCTCACCAGGATTTCCTCGGCAAAGCGGCGCAGATTGCGCATGTGGCCACGCATCTGGGCCTGAACCCCGGTGACCGCGTTGCGGCGCAGGTTGAAAAATCCCCCGAGGCGCTGGCGCTTTATGCTGCCTGCGCCCAGGCCGGTCTGGTGTTCCTGCCTCTGAATACCGCCTACACGGTCGATGAATTGACCTATTTCATTGAAAACAGCGGGGCCGCGCTGATTATCTGCGACACCGAAAGGGAAGGAAAACTCTCCCCTGTCGGCGCGCAACTGGGCGCCCGGGTAGAGACGCTGAACGCGGATGGCACCGGGTCTCTGACAGATTTGGCCGCGACCATGCCGACACGTTTCGAAACCGTCGCCCGCGATGGCGAGGATCTGGCAGCGTTCCTTTACACATCGGGAACCACAGGCCGGTCCAAGGGCGCCATGCTGACCCAGAACAATCTGCTGTCGAATGCACGGACACTGGTCAAGGAATGGCGCTTCACCTCGCAGGATGTGCTGCTGCATGCCCTGCCGATCTTCCACACGCACGGGCTGTTTGTCGCGACCAATATCATGCTGGCCGCAGGTGGATGCATGATCTGGCTGCCCAAATTCGATCTGGACCAGATCATCGACAACTTGCCCTGTGCCACGTCGATGATGGGCGTCCCAACCTTTTATACGCGCCTGTTGGACGACCCGCGTTTCACCAGGAAACTGGCCACCCATATGCGCCTGTTCGTTTCCGGGTCGGCACCGCTGCGGGCGGAAACCCACGTGCAGTTCGAAAAACGTACGGGTCATCGCATCCTTGAACGCTATGGCATGACTGAAACCAACATGAACACGTCAAACCCATATGACGGCGAGCGGCGCGCCGGAACGGTCGGACACCCGCTGCCCGGGGTCGAACTGAAGATCTGTGATTCAGACGGCAATACCCTGCCTGCGGGCGAGATCGGCATAATTGAAGTGCGCGGGCCCAACGTCTTCAAAGGGTATTGGCAGATGCCTGAAAAAACCGCTGCCGAGCTGCGCGACAACGGCTTTTTTATCACCGGTGATCTGGGCCGGATCGACGAGGATGGTTACGTCCATATCGTTGGTCGCAACAAGGATCTGATCATTTCGGGCGGCTACAACATTTACCCAAAAGAGATCGAGATGGTTCTCGATGATCAACCCGGTGTTCTGGAAAGCGCCGTGATCGGCGTGCCACATCCCGATTTCGGTGAAACGGTAGTTGGCGTCATCGTGGCAGAGCCCGGCCAGACCCCTGATCCGGATGCGATAACGGGCGCGGTCCGCGCAGGTCTGGCCCGGTTCAAGCATCCGCGCAAGCTGATCGTTCTGGATGAGCTGCCCCGCAACACGATGGGCAAGGTTCAAAAGAACGTGCTGCGTGACCGATACAAAGATCTCTTCATGGCCGTGTGAGCGAGTCTCGGCAAAGCGGGGTTCAGCAGATGCAGCCCCCTGAAAAGAAAATCAGGCGAGGGTGTCCCCGCCTGATTCATTACATAATTCAGGCAACCAGATCGAACCGGTCGTTGTTCATGATCTTGGTCCATGCCGCCACAAAGTCGCGCACGAACTTCTCGGCATTGTCGTCCTGAGCGTAGACCTCAGCATAACTGCGCAGGATCGAGTTCGAACCGAAGACCAGATCAGCGCTGGTTGCGGTGAACTTGACCTCACCCGAGGCGCGGTCGCGCAGTTCATAGGTGCCTCCGTCAACCGGGTGCCAGCTCAACGACATATCCGTCAGGTTGGCGAAAAAGTCGGTTGTCAGCTGGCCCACCCGGTCGGTGAAGACGCCATGCGGCGATCCGCCATGGTTGGCACCCAGCACACGCAGACCACCGACCAGAACCGTCATCTCGGCTGCGGTCAGACCCAGCAGTTGCGCGCGATCCAGCATCATCGCCTCAGGCGAAACCGCGTATTCCTTCAGCTGCCAGTTGCGGAACCCGTCCGCCAGTGGCTCAAGTACCGAGAAACTGTCCACATCGGTCTGCTCGATCGACGCGTCACCGCGACCGGCCGAGAACGGAACCGCCACGTCAAAGCCTGCGGCCTTGATCGCCTGTTCCAGACCGACATTGCCCGCCAGAACGATCACGTCGGCAATCGAGGCACCGGTTTCCGCCGCGATCGGCTCCAGCACCCCCAGAACTTTTGCCAGACGCTCGGGTTCGTTGCCTGCCCAGTCCTTTTGCGGTGCCAGGCGGATGCGCGCCCCATTTGCGCCGCCGCGCTTGTCCGAACCGCGGAAGGTTCGAGCACTGTCCCAGGCGGTGGTGATCATCTCGGCGATGGTCAGGCCACTGTCCGCGATCTTGGCCTTGACAGCATCTATGCCGTAATCTGTCGAACCGGCCGGGATCGGATCCTGCCAGATCAGGTCTTCTGACGGCACGTCCGGGCCATAATAGTTGACGCGCGGACCCATGTCGCGGTGAGTCAACTTGAACCAGGCACGTGCAAATGTATCGGCAAAATAGTCCGGATCAGCCATGAATTTCTGACAGATCGCGTTGTAGGTCGGGTCGACCTTCATCGCCATATCCGCATCGGTCATCATTGGCATGCGGCGAACAGTGGGGTCGGTCGGGTCGACCGGCTTTTCGTCTTCGGGCATATCGACGGGCTGCCACTGATGGGCACCTGCGGGTGATTTGCCCAGTTCCCACTCGTAACCGAACAGATAGTCGAAATAGCCCATGTCAAATTTCAACGGCTCTTTCGTCCACGCCCCTTCGATCCCCGAGGTAAAGGCGTTGGCCGCTTTACCGTTCTGATCAGGGTTGTCCCATCCCAGCCCCTGGCCGGAGACCGGGCAGGCTTCGGGCTCGGCGCCGATATTGTCGCCGGGCATCGCACCATGGGCTTTGCCGACAGTATGGCCACCGCAGGTCAATGCGGCGGTCTCTTCGTCATTCATCGCCATACGCGCAAAGGTTTCACGGATATGCAGCGCAGTTTTGGCCGGATCCGGATTGCCGTTTACGCCTTCGGGGTTCACATAGATCAGGCCCATATGCACCGCACCCAGAGGGTTTTCCAGCGTGCCAGGGGTTTCCAGATCGCCATAGCGGTTCTCGGACGGGGCCAGCCACTGGTTTTCAGAACCCCAGTAAACATCTTTCTCGGGGCCCCAGATGTCTTCGCGACCAAAACCGAAACCAAAGGTCTTCAATCCCATGGATTCATAGGCGACCGTGCCCGACAGAACGATCAGATCGGCCCAGGACAGCGCGTTGCCATATTTCTTTTTCACCGGCCACAGCAGACGGCGCGCTTTGTCCAGGCTGGCATTGTCCGGCCACGAGTTCAGCGGCGCGAACCGGATGTTGCCCGACCCTGCGCCGCCGCGACCGTCGCCCAGACGGTACGACCCGGCCGAGTGCCACGCCAGACGGATCATCAGGCCGCCATAGTGACCCCAGTCAGCCGGCCACCAGTCCTGGCTGTCGGTCAGCAATGCTTCGACATCGGCGCGGACGGCTTTGAAATCCAACTCTTTGACCGCTTCACGATGGTTGTAATCGGCATCCATCGGGTTGGTGCGGGTGTCGTGCTGGCTCAGAATGTCCAGGTTCAGCGCATCCGGCCACCATTTGATGACAGAATTTCCCGTGCCCGTGTTCCCGCCATGCATGACAGGGCAGCCGCCGGATTGATGATTATGGGGGTTACCGTCCATTGTAAATCTCCTGAGTATTTACCTAAGGGTGTAGATGCCTTGACTCGTACCCCACCGCTTCGATAATTGGAAATTTGTAATTTCTATCATTGTGATTAATTTTTCCTATGAAATCTCTGACCCTTAAACATCTGCGCTATTTCGAAGCCCTCGCCACCCACGGCCACTTTGGCAAGGCCGCTGCGGCCAGTGCGATATCGCAGCCCGCGCTTTCCATACAAATCAAAGAGCTGGAGGCAATCATGGGCGGCCCGCTGGTCGAACGCGCGGCCCGGCAAACCCGCCTGACTGCGCTTGGCGAAGACGTGCTGAAACATGGCCGCGAAATCCTGACCCGGGTCGAGGATTTGGGGAAATTGGTGCAATCTCCCTCAGGCCCATTGTCCGGCCGCATCAGAATCGGGGTCATACCCACGGTCGCACCCTATTTGCTGCCCTCGATCATCAAAGCTTTGTCGCAGCGTTTCCCACAACTGACCATCGAACCCAAGGAAACGATAACCAAGACGTTGATCGGTGAAATTCTGGATTCGAAACTGGACTTCGGTGTCGTTGCCCTGCCCGTCTCGGAACCCAACCTCCGAGAGTTCTCGCTGTTCAATGAAGATTTTCTGCTGGTTCGTCCGGCGCAGGACGCCAACCTGCCAATGCCAAGTTCCTCGCAGCTCAGAACCATGCGCCTGCTGTTGCTGGAAGAGGGACATTGCTTCAGGGATCAGGCCCTGTCCTTCTGTTCGATCCGCAATATCGAACCGCAGCACATCATGGAGGGCAGTTCGCTTTCCACACTGGTTCAGATGGTCGGCGCCGGCATCGGTGTGACCCTGATACCGGAAATGGCGGTCGGGCTGGAAACCCGATCCGCGGATGTGTCCATTGCCCGGTTTCAGGACACTCCGCCGACACGGACGATTGGTCTGATCTGGCGAAAGACCAACCCGCTCAGCGAAAACCTGTTGAAGATCGGCGCGATCATCCGCAAAACAGCCGAAGAAAATACGTGGGGCGTGAAACCGCCACAGCCCGAAACAATCGGCTGACCCGCTCGAAACGATGTTCTTCGGCACGGGGGGCCAAACCCGGCGCAACCCGTCAATCGTCACCGGTATAGTAGCCGATCACATCATTCTCGGTCGTTGCACCCAACCCGTTCAGCAACCGGTTTGAATAGTTGAAATAGGCGCAGACCTGATTGACCTCCAGGATCTCTCCGTCTTCACAGCCTGCAATCTTGAGCGCTTCGAAGTCGGACTTGACCATTTTGCCAACATCCGTCGTCAGCTTTGCGGCATAGCGCAGCAACGCCAGTTCCTTGCCCTCGAATTCATCCTCGGGCCGATGCGCCTTGAGCGCGACGAAAATCCGGTCGCTGCGCGGCTGGTCCTTCAGCAGGTTGCGCACGTTCATGAAGTGATGAGTCAGTGAATAGGTGCAATCGTTCAAGATCGAGGTATAACTGGCGACAACCTCGAGAAAACAGAATGGCAACCGGTTGTCATCGGAATGCAGGACCGAACGGTACAGCGTCACATGCCCGTTCATCGTTTCGGGTCGCAATGAATGCACACGCATGACCGTGTCCACGGTGCCATGAGGGGTGCGGGCCTTGTCCAGCAGCTCTTTCAGGCGGCCGTTGGCCTTGTCGTCCGAGATCATCTCGATCCAAGCGCTCATTGCTGTGTCTCCTGTCCTGTTCGGGCTCAGCTTATGTACAAAGCCCACAGGCATGTCAGTTAATTTTTTTCTTAAGATGAAATTTTTTCTGGATCACAGAAACGTGAAAGATGTAAAATACCAGCGCGGGGGATTTTTTGAGGATCAACGCGAATGCACAGTCCAGAGCTTATGGCGGGTGCCGAAAACCTGTTGTTCAGATGCGGCGGCCTGACGGCTGGCGACCAGTTGCTTGTGGTCTGCGAAGATACGGCCAACGGGTATTACGATGCCGAGATCTCCGAGGCTATCGTGGACTGCGCCCGACAGAACCGGATCAAGACCGCAGTTCGAACCCTCGAATTCGATCCCATGGGTTCATCGCTGCCAGCGGATCTGAAAACGGCGATGGAAACGGCGGATCGCACCTTGTTTCTGTCCCGCACCGGCGATCAGATTCGTTTCGACGCGGGAATGCAGGACGTTCGGCCCATCATGTCGTATGCGCTGGACGCCGGAATGCTGGCCTCGGGTTTCGGGCGCGCCAACTACACCGGGTTCGTTGAACTGAAAAACGCGGTCAACCGGCTGCTGGCCAGTGCCCGGCACATCCACGTAACCTGCCCACTGGGCACCGACTTCGCTGGCCCCGGCGCCGCCTTCCCTCCAGCAGGTGCCGCGGATGTCAGCGTGGCGCGTTTTCCGATGTCGGTCTTTGCCCCGGTTCCCGCGCAGGGATTTTCCGGAGTGCTGGTTCAGGACGGGTTTCTGGTCGGCACCGGATCGAAATTCTACGAACCATACGGCTGTGATCTGCGTGAACCGCTGACCATACGGTTCGAAAACAACCGCCTGACCGGCTTTGACGGCCATCCCATGGACGTGCATTGCGCGCAGATGCATTACGAAAAAGTCGGTCGGATGTTCAACCTGGATCCCCTGACCATGCATTCCTGGCACGCAGGCATCCACCCGGGCTGCGCCTACACGACTCCGGCCCGAAGCAATTTCGAACGTTGGAGCGGGTCGGCCTTTGGCAATCCGCGCCTGCTGCACTTTCACACATGCGGGCATTATGCACCGGGTGAGATTTCGCTGAACGTGCTGGACCCCACGATCCGGGTGGATGGTGTTGCAATCTGGGATGCCGGTGTTCTCCGGGCCGAACTGTTACCCGGTGGGGCTGAAATTCTCGACCAATATCCCTGCATCAAAGCGGTGTTCGACGACCCGGCCCGACACGTGGGCCAGGACGCGAACGGGCGCTTGTCGGCCTGATAATCAGCCGGCCTGCTGCGCGATCAGCTTTGCAACCCGTGCGCGGAACCGCATCGCGCCTGCGTCCAACCCGAGATTGATATAGCCGGTCTTGCGCCGCGCCATGCCGGTCTGAACGTGTTCCAGAACCTCTTTGTCCTCGTTGAAGGCCATGACCGCGCCTTCGAACATGCGCTGCGACATGGCTGTGTCATCCGCGTGCATGTTGCGGTGCTGGAACCAGAAATACCGCGATGTTTCCGCATCGACCGGTGTGATGAAGTTGTACGAAATATTGACAAAGGCATTGGGTGACATCGACAGATCCGCCCCGCCTTCTCCTGATGGAGTGTAAACGGACATGTTGATCGCAGTGGATGGCAGACGGCATTCGTAATGCTGTTTACGGTCGCAACTTGGCCCAAACGGCAGAATCGGCGCATAGTAGGGCGGCGCGGGTTCATCCGCGATCCAGCGCGAAACAATGACGCCGGTTTCGGTTTCTTCAAGATCCAGCGGGCGGTTGTCGGTTCCCGCCCCGGCAAACGAGGTCAGATGCACCCAGGCCACATGGCTTGGATCCAGCAGGTTGTCGATAATGTAAAGGTAGTGGCACGCCATCTCCATCGCGCCGGTCCGGGTCTTGCCCCAAGACGGGTTGTCGAAATTGGGGATGTCGATGATATCGTCTGTGCTGGCTTTGTCCGGGTCCCCCATCCAGAGCCAAAGAAATCCCCAGCGGTCTTCGGCCGGGTACGCATGCACGGCGGCGCGGCGCGGAGGATTGTCCAGCTGTGTCGGGGCGCTGACACATTCACCGTCGCAGCCGAATGTCAGACCGTGATAGCCGCAAACCACATGATCCCCTTCGATGGTGCCCCGAGACAGCGGCAGCTTTCTATGCGGGCATGCGTCCTCCAACGCGATCGCTTTGCCCGCTGTGTCACGATAGATAACGATCTCTTCACCCAGCATTCGCACGGCGCTCAGGCTGCGGCCAAAATCCTCTGACCGTCCGGCGACGTACCAGCTGTTGCGAATAAACCCCTCTGCTCCGGCCAGATCAGGACGCATGTTTCTTACTCCGAAAACTCATCAAAAGCCCTGAGCGCCTTGGCGCTGTAGGCATAGGACGGCCCGCCGCCCATATAGGTGGCCATGGCCAACGCCTCGCACATTTCTTCGCGGGTGGCGCCCAGCCGAACCAGCGAACGCACGTGGAATCCGATGCAGCTGTCGCAGCGGGTCGCGATCGCAATGCCGAGCGCCATGAACTCCTTGGTCTTCTCGCTCAGCGCTCCGTCAGTCTTGGCCGCCTTGCCCATGATGCCAAAGCCGCGCACGGTTTCCGGCACTTCTTTCGAGAAGGTTCCGATATTGGCCTCGGTCTCGGCCATGAAATCTTTCCAGTTCATTTCTTCACTCCTTATCCGCGCTCGTCCGCGCCCATGCGACGCTCCAGCCAGCGCACCCCGGCTGAGATGATCAAAACCAGGATCAGGTATTCGAAAATCAGCAGGGTATAGATTTCCAACGGGCGGTATTCCGTCACCACCAGTTCATTCGCGCGGCGGGTCAGTTCCTGCATCCCGATGACACTGGCAAAGGCGCTCATCTTGACGATGTAGATGAACTGGTTTGCCAAAGGCGGCAGAATGCGCCGGATCGCCTGCGGCAGGATCACATAGCGCATGGTCTGCACATAGTTCAGCCCGATGGTCTGCGCCGCCTCGCGCTGACCACGAGCAATGGATTGAATGCCTGCGCGATAGATCTCGGCCGTAAAGGCGCTGTCTGAAATCGCCAGCGTAATGATTGCCCCCCAGAAGGGATCGATGGGGATGTTCAGACCCATCGACTGAAACACGATGGGCAAGCCGTAGAACACCCAAAACAGCATCGGCAGCAGAGGGATGGCGCGGATGAACTCCACATAGACCCGGTTGACAAGTCGCCAGCCGCGCTTTTCCGACAGGCCCGGCAGCGCCACCAACAGACCGACCACGATCGACAGCACCGCCGCGATCAACGAGATCAAAATGGTCGACCCCATGCCCGAAATCAGGAATTTCACATTCGTCCAGCCCGAGTCGGTCGTTGGGTTGATGACGTACCAGCCCCAGGTCTGTGACGACGAACAGCCTGCCAGCAGAAGCAGAGGTGCTATCAGAAGGATTTTTTTCATCGGCCCCTCTCAGTGTTGCAGGATCTGGGACAGGAATTTGCGACACCGATCGGACTGAGGATTGGTGAAGAAATGTTCGGGGTTACCTTCTTCGACGATTTCACCGGCATCCATGAAGATCATCTTGTCTGCCACCTTTCGGGCAAACCCCATCTCATGCGTGACAACCACCATGGTCATCCCCTCATTGGCCAACTCGACCATCACGTCCAACACTTCCGAGATCATCTCGGGGTCCAGTGCCGAGGTCGGCTCGTCAAACAACAGCACACGCGGCTCCATGCACAGCGACCGGGCGATGGCGACGCGTTGCTGCTGACCACCCGACAACTGAATGGGCTTTTTGTCGGCCTGATCTGGAATGTGCACCCGGTCCAGATAGTGACGCGCTTTTTCCTCTGCCTCTTTGCGGCCGAGACCGCGCGCCTTGATCGGGCCCAAAGTCAGGTTTTCCAATACGGTAAGATGCGGGAACAGGTTGAACTGCTGGAACACCATTCCAACCTCGGACCGGATCCTGGCCACGGATTTCTCGTCATCCGTCAACTCGATCCCATCTACGCGGATGGTGCCTTTCTGATGTTTTTCCAATTGGTTGATACATCGCACAACGGTGGATTTTCCTGACCCGGAAGGCCCGCAAATCACCACCTTTTCGCCGCTGTTGACCGTCAGATTGATGTCCTTGAGTACGTGAAACGTGTCGAACCACTTGTTCACGCCCACAAGTTCGATTGCGGCGTCTGGCATAAGATGAACTGCCCCTGTTTTTAGTCCCAGTATAATATTTTCTTGAGGTTATCTTTCCCTTTGGGCTTAAATCAATGAAGAATACGGCCACAAGGTCGAAATGCCACCAACGGGAGAAACCGATGAACACTTTTTGGAAAGCTGCGGCAGCCGCTGCGCTTGGACTTGTCTTGTCAGGCGCTGCGCAGGCGCAATCTGCGCTGAACGAGGTGCTGGATTCCGGCGTGCTCAAGGTGGGCACCACGGGCGATTGGAATCCCATGTCGCTCCGCGACCCTGCAACCAACAGCTACAAAGGGTACGACATCGACATCATGAACGAGCTGGCCGCCGATCTGGGGGTCGAGGTCGAATATGTCCCCACCGACTGGAAGACATTGGTCAACGGTGTGGTGGCAGGCAAGTATCACCTGACCGGATCGGCATCGATTTCGCCGCCGCGCATGAAGGTCGCAGGTTTTTCCGAAAGCTATATTTCGGTGGAACTCTTCCCCTATACGACCAAGGACAAGGCCGACAAGTTCGACGGTTATGACTCGATCAACCAGCCCGGAGTAAAAGTCGCGACCACCCTGGGCACAACATTCGAAAAACGCGTCCGCGAATGGTTCCCGAACGCAGATATCAAGGTAGTCGAGGCCCCGGCCCGCGGTTTTCAGGAAGTAATCGCAGGACGCGCGGATGTCTTCATTACATCCAACATCGAAGGCTCGACCCTCGAGGCGAAATTTCCGGTGGTACGCGTGAAGAACGCAGGCCCGCGTTCGCCGTCACCCATCGCGATGATCCTGCCACAGGCCGATCAGGTGTGGATCAACTATGTAAACAACTGGATCGAAGTCAAAAAGGCACAAGGGTTCTTCGAAGAAAATCGCAAGAAATGGGGTCTCTGACTCTTCTCGGATCACCTTAATTCCCAAACGCCCGGCGCGGTCGCCGGGCGTTTTTCAATTGTCTCCTGAAACGGCCTTGGCAACCACGGTGACAAAGCTGACCTTGTCAGTTTTCAACTCCAACGGCCCATGAGTGGCGTTTGAATCAAAACTCAGACTGTCGCCCGGCCGCATGTGATAAGCGGCTTCACCACAGCCATAGACCATCTCGCCAGCGGTGACGTGGATGAATTCGACACCCTGATGTTGGTAAAGCGGGCGTTCGTCCAGCGGACCTTCCAATGTAACGCTGAAACTCTCGAAACTGACATGTTTCGCTTCCGCCCGACCGATCAGCTTGTAACTGTGCCCGAAACCGGTGCCCAACCGTTGCACGGTTACACCTTCACCCGCAGCCACAAATGACACATCCGTGCGTTCGACCGTGCCAGCAAAGAAGTTGATCAGCGGAACGCCGATTCCGCCGGCCAGGGCCTCAAGCGTCGCCAGTGAGGCAGACACCTGACCGCGCTCGATCTTGGAAATCATCGCCGTGGACACACCGGACCGCTGAGACAGTTCGGCCAGAGTCAATCCGGCCAGCGCGCGATGCGTTTTCACCGCGGCCCCGACCAGGTGATCCAGCGGCGGTTTTTCGACGGAAAGCACAGGTGAATCTTCCATTTGCGAAGCCTATCGACACGTATGAAAAAGGCAAAAGAAATGTCACCGAACCACTCGCACCAGTTCGGCGGCAAATTCTCAGCCTCCGTTCAGAATGTCTCCTGTAAGATCATTCAACTTTGCCAACCCGTCCCGCAGATGATCTTCGGGCAGGGCCGAGCTGAACCGAAAATGGTTCTCGACCCCGAACCGCGACCCCGGAATGACCAGCACGTCTTTCTCGCGCAACAGGCGCATGCTGAACTCCTCGGATGTGATCGGTAGATTGAACCGCACGAACGACATGGCCGACGCCTGAGGTGGTACAACGGAAAACACCCCCTGATGCCGCGCCAGTTCTTCCGTCAGAACGTCAAACCCCGTGCGGATCAGACGGCGCGCGCGGGCTTTCAACTTGGACCGCGCCGGTTCGGCAAGCGCCTTGTCCGCCAGTTCCATCGACAACATCGATGCCGTGATCGAGGCATATTCGTGCCGCCGCCAGCAGTGCTGAATGATTTTTTTGGGCCCAACCAGCCATCCCAACCTCAGCCCCGGAAGGCCATAGGCCTTGGACATGGAGTTCACCACAAGAACCCTGTCCGTACTTCCCCAGAACGAAGGCGTTTCGGTGTCACCTTCGCGCTCGGTTCCGGCATAAACCTCGTCCGACACGATCCAGGCGCCAACGCGCTCGGCAGCCGATACGATAAAGGCACGATCCGCTTCGGTCAGAATACGCCCCGTGGGATTGTTCGGGTTCACCACATGGATGATGCGGGTCCTGTCATCGACGGCCCTCTCCAGCGCTTCTGCATCAATGCCCCACCCTGCGGATTCGATCAGGTTGACCCAACGCACTTCGTTGCCGAGATTGGCGGCATTTCCTGAAATCTGTTCATAGGTCGGCCGGAAACACACAACATTGTCGCCGGGTTCCAACAAGGTGTTGGCCACCAGCGTGTTCGCTTCGGTTGCACCGACCGTGACCAATACCCCATCTGCCGAGGCCCCCGGGTACAAGCCTGCGATGGTGTCGCGCAGGGATTGCTTTCCATTGACTTGCGGATAGTCGATCATCGTTGTCAGCAGAGCGTCGAGATCAATCCCGGCCAGCTCTATCAACCCCTGCAACGACATGGGATGAACACCGCTTTCCGAGAAATTGAAGACCACTCCGTGTTCCGTTTCGGACAGGAACTGTTCGACCCGAAATGGTTGAAAATTTCGGTTGATCATGATGCATCCTTTGCTCGGCCGTGCTGCGCACCTGACAGCCTCAATCGGCTGCGTTTACGTGAACCGTTCTGATACTGGGATCGACGCGGCTATAGGCGGCCAGCAATCGTGCCGTCCATTTCTGTGCAATGTAATCAGCCATGAACCGCGAGGGGGCAACCAGAATGACGCGCCCCCCTGCCCTTTCCGACTCGGACAGATGCTGGAACCAACTTGCCCACAACTCGGGATCGCGCCCGTGAAGAATTGATTGAACCTGCGACCAGACATCCTCGGGCTTTGCTTCGGGGGTGTCGATTTCTGGCCCCGGGGGTTTGGCCGCGAAAGGCACGACATTTGTAATGGGTTCGGAATCCTCGCTCATCCGGGCCTGGAAATCGGAACCTATGATCGGCCAGACCTCTTGCGTATCGATCATGATCTGTTTGAGGTCGATTTCATAGACCGCGACCCGACCCCGTGCAGCAGGCCGTTTGACCGTTACCCAACCTAATGCGCGAAATCTGGCCATTTCGCGCTTTACAGTCCTTTCATTCACTGACCAAAGACGCGAAATTTCTTCGCGTCCAATCGATAATTCGTTGTTTCGCCAGTTATATCGTGTCGTAATCAATGCGATGATACGCAGTACGCTGCGTTGCCGATGCTTGTCGCCTGACAACGCATATATGGTGAGCGCAGATAGTATATCGTATTTTAAGGCCGCCGCATTTCGCCCGACCGGTTTAGCCAGCTGCATACCCGTTCTCACCGCTCTGTCTGCCTCAGACGGGTGTGTCCCGCCGATCTCGCGCTGTTTGCCAACGCTTTTCGTCATCTTGGCCTAATTAGCGTCCAAAGCTTCGATTCTGTCAAGAAGAGTCTGAAACAGGTCAGAAAATTGCGCCAATCCAGATCAAAAAATAAAAGAAATCTGGTGAAGTATTGGTGAAGGGGGACGTCTTGGATGACCCCTTATTGGCTTGTTATGTCCCCCTATATATCGCAGATCCAGGAAGAATGCCCCCCTAAATACGGTTGAGGGCGTGTTGCGAATCGTCGCCCTTCATCTTGCCCGCCGCCGAATCGGCGATGGCCTTGCAGGGCCTTGTTTTCTTACCCGTGGGTAAGATTTGAGTTTCATCATATTTTCTTTTGCGTAAAGCGCAAATCGGGCGTAAATAAGAAACGAACAGAAATTTACGTTCCAAACAAAGAGACATGAGGCATGTACACGCACGAAGACCTGAATGCATTGCGCAATCAATCTCTCAAACTCCAGGGGTGGATTCGCCAGCAGACCTTTAGCCCCGAGATGGAGAAGACACTCCGCCGGTTTTCGAGCTGGGAGGTGTCCGAGCTGATCTTCCGGGTCAACCAGTCAACCTTTCGCGGAAAGCTGGCCGCTGATCCGTCGCTGCCCGGAGGCGAGGTTGAGCCCGAAGGGCGGCAGCGCTGGTTCAGCCTGGAGGAAGTGAATGAGTTGCGCCGTCGGCTCAAGGTGAATCGCAAGTCCCTCATGCCGCCGCGTCCCGAGGGCAAGCGGGCCATTCGCGCGGCCGTGGCGAACTTCAAGGGCGGGGCGGGCAAGTCAACGGTGGCGTTGCATCTTGCGCATGCTGCCGCGCTTGATGGGTACCGTGTACTTGTCGTTGACTTCGACCCGCAGGCCACGCTGAGCCATTCAATGGGCCTGACCGATGTCGCAGAGGATTATACTGTCTGGGGGATCATGGCGCGTGACCTGATCCGCGAGACCGAGCGCATGAACAACCGGCCCGCCGCGGCCGAGTCCGGCACCGCCCTCCCCCGTCGGGAATTGCCCCCGGCGATCACCGATATGGGGCTTGGGGATCTGCGGATCAGCGATTTCATCAGGCGGACGTCTTGGTCCACCATCGATGCGATCCCATCCTGTGCGAACGCGGCCTTCGTCGAATTTGCCTCGGCACAGTATCGCCACCTGAACCCTGAATGGTCTTTCTTTGCCGCAGTGTCCCGGTATCTGGATCAAATCCCCGACGACGCTTATGACCTGATCCTGTTCGATTGCCCGCCAGCCATTGGGTATCAGTCCATGAACGCGGTGTTCGCGGCGGACATGTTGTACATTCCGTCTGGCCCCGGGTACTGGGAATATGACTCGACCACGTCCTTTATCGGCCAGCTGGCAGAAGCTTTAGAGGACCTGGCCTACGGGTTCGACAAAACCTTACCCACGGGTAAGATTGGTCTTCCCAAAACCTTCTGCGAACTGCGGTTCCTGCTTACAAGGTACGAGCCGGGAAACGCGTTGCATCTGGCGATGTTCGACGCGTTTCAGAAAGTCTTCGGAGACCACGTCGCCCAGCACCCGGTTGAAATGACCCGCGCGGTCGAACAATCCGGCCGCTTTCTGAGCTCGGTGTACGAAATGGATTATCGCGAAATGACCCGCGAAACCTGGCGTCGGGCCCGTTCGACATTTGACAATGTTTATGAGGAATTCCGAGGTGTGATGCTGTCTGCCTGGGACAAGCTGGAGGATGACGCATGAGCCGCAAGCGAAGAATGTTTGATATCGACCTGCCTGCAATGGATGACATTCCTGTCGGTAAGGTTCCGGACAAGGTTCTTGAAAAGCGGCGGGGCCCGATGGCTGCGGCCATTTCGGAAAATGCCGATGCACTGCGCGACCAGCAATCGACGGAAGAATCCATTCGCGCAGAAAACGATCGTCTTGCGCATGAACTCGTGCGCCTGCGTTCCGAAGGTCTGGTGACTGAACGCGTGGCATTGGATGACATTCTGTTTGAAAAGTTGACGCGGGATCGCAAGCCAGGACCGGATCCGGAACTGGACGAGTTAAAGGCGTCAATTCAGGAAATCGGATTGTCCAACCCTATCCGTCTTGAGCGTCGCTCAGATGGACGATTTGAATTGATCCAGGGGATGCGACGCCTGTCTGCTTATCGGGCTTTGTATGAGGAAACGGGCGATGAGTCCTATGCCGGAATTCCAGCGGGTATTTCCGAGGCGGGCGATCTCGACAGCAGCTACCGGCGGATGGTGGATGAGAACCTGATCCGCAAGGATATCTCGTTTGCGGAAATGGGTGCTCTGGCACGCGCGTATGCCGAAGACCCGGCAAATGATTGCCCGGATGTAGACAAGGCGGTTTCCACGCTGTTCAAATCCGCCAGTTACACAAAGCGGAGTTACATTAGGTCATTTGCCAGTTTGCTGATGATGTTGGACAAGGTTCTGAAACATCCGAACGACATTCCGCGCAACGTGGGCGTAGAGCTGAAGCGCAAACTGGATGCAACGCCAGGTTTGGCGCGCCAGGTGAGTGCCGCGGTCATGAGCGAGCCTGACCGTGACGGAGCGCGGGAGGTTGCTATTCTCAGGACTTTTCTGGGCGCGCCGGAAACAAGCGTGGCAAAGAAGGCTCCGGTTGAAAGCTCTGATAAACCTCGACGTGCAAAGACTACGTTTCAGGTGTCAGGGCGGGCAGGGATCGCCAAGTGCTCGGCATCCAGTGGTCGAATTGAGTTGAGATATGATTTGGACTTCACGCGTGTTGATCGCAGCAAACTTGAGGCGGCGATTGCTGCTTTGATCGACGCTCTTCCCGAGGAAGACGATCTTACCCACGGGTAAGGTCTGGTCTGAAGGTCCGAAAAAAGGCGCCGGTCGACTCCGGCGCCTTTGTCTTATCGCAAAAGCCTGGGCGTTCTCAGCAGAGGATTCCTGCCCATATGTCTTCTTGCCTTGAAACAGTGGCCCGTAACCGGCGGGGCAGGGGCTTGAGGCCGAGGCGTGTGGTGTCAGTCATTGACGTTGGTTCTGGAATAGTTGGTTTCGCAGAGTGTTGTCGGGGCCCAACTTCACGGCGTCTTGTCCGGGTTCGTAAGTTCAGGTCACGGTGGGGGCCTCGATTCCGGCTCGAGATTACAGCTGCAATTTGTGACGCGAGAACACGGGTGACATGACGGTTGTTCAGCACGCACAACCTCATCACAATACTCATGATAAGAATAGCTTATCAGATATAAAGAAGCTTTGATGGCGCAATAAAAGTAACGTGCAAAAGACATAAATATTGCACATTAAACGCGGGGCACATTGAGCAGCTGTAACTTCTATGATGACGCGCGCACCACGCGGGCCTTACAGTTCCGACCCAGTTGGGCCGTTTGTTTTGATGGTGTGCGCCAATTTGCTCAGGATACGATAGAGGGGACTGTTGCGTTAATCTGCTTAGCCCGGTTTAAGCCGCGCAAGGGTAGTTTATCACGCGGCCGCGAAAAGTTGGCTGATGAACTGGATCTCGCCTATGACCCCTGCTTGTTTGTGATGGACGTGGCCGCGTTTTATGGTCCGAATCGTCTCGATCCCGCTCAGGGTTGCCTTGGCCGATCGCAAGGATCGAAAGCTCTGACGATAGCCAAGGAGGCGTTTCATGGCCGCATGATCGCTCTCGATCAGATTGTTGCGCCACTTTCTGTCGATGTGCCGGATGCTGTCGAAATGCGGATCGTAGCGATGGTTGATCTCGCGAATGACCCGGGCGTAGGTCGGGGCTTTGTCTGTCACAATGACGACCGGTCGATGCAGGCGCACCCGCTCAATCGCCTTGTTCAGAAAGGCCTTTGCCGCCTTCGCATCCCGTCGTGCGGTCAGACGGAAGTCGATCATTTGCCCGTTTGCGTCGATGGCACGCCAGAGGTAGCGCCACTTGCCGCCGACGCGGACATAGGTTTCATCGACATGCCAGTCCACGCTGGCCCGGCGCAAGTGTTTCTCGGCCCGTTTGGTAATCTCCGGACCAAACTTCTGAACCCAGCGATACACGGTCGACCGATCAATGGTGATCCCGCGCTCTGCGAGCAAATCAACGACATCCTGATAGGATAGCGGGTAGCGCAGATACCACCGCACCGCGCAAAGGATGATTTCGCTTGGAAAACGGTGATGCTTGAATGGTGATTTCCGGCGCATGATCGACCTCAAAAGATCGACCTTGGCCAGATTGGGCGATTAACGCAACAGTCCCTCCGGTTCCGTGTAAGGGATGCACATAAGCTCAAGCACTTCAGAACCATTCCACATGCCACCACCGACTTTGCGCGCCGCTGAACGCGCGCCGCTGTAATCATCTTTCATGAAACAGATCAGGAACGTGCTTGCGTGGTACCAGCCGGGCGGGTTGGGGCTCAGCTCGATCGCCCGGGCGCTCAGTCTCGCGGCCTGTTCCAGATCGCCGCGCAACGCAAAGCAGGCCGCCAGATCGGCCAACATGTCTGGATAATTCGGATTGGCCCGCAATGCTTTAGCGGCCGCTTCTTCAAAGCTTTCGAACTCTCCACGATGAAAATGGGTCAAAAACAACGCGTGCTGGCCGGTTGCGTTCAGCGGATCCAGAGCGACCGACCGCTGTGCGGCCTCCAGCGCGCGATCAAAGGGCGGGGGGGACTTGTGAAAATTGAAACCGCCGCGCACTTCGTCCCCGTAGACAATCGCAAGCATCCCCCAGGCCCCGGCATATTCGGGATCGATCTCAACCGCGCGCTCCAGCAGGTCGCGAACCTTCTTGTGTTTTTCGGCCGTGGGTTCACGCCAATATTCGCTGGCCAGCAACCTGCACTGATAAGCATCCAGCGTGTGCGTCTGTGCCCTGCGCTGCACTGCACCTGTTCGATGGATCACTCCGTGGGGTTCCGCGATTTCCGTGGCGATCCGGGCGGCGATGTCGTCCTGAATTTCAAACAGGCTGTCCGCGCTCAGGTCGCGGTCATAGGTGTCGGCGGAAACCTGTTGGCCGGTTTCCGCGTCAGTCAGCTGGGCGGTCACGCGAAGCTTATTGCCCCAATGACGCACGCTGCCTTCAACCAGATACTGCACATCCAGTTCGCTTCCGACTGCGCGCGGATCGCGGCCGCGCCCGCGAAAGCGAAAGGTGACGTGCCGAGACAGCACGCTCACCTCGCGAAACCGGGCGATCGCCGAGATGACCTCTTCGGTAAAGCCATCCGCCAGATACTCCTGAGACGGGTCTCCGCTCAGGTTGTCAAAGGGCATCACCGCAACAGCAACCCGGCCGGTTGCTACCGGGGGCGTTTCGGCATCGGTCCGGCGTTCGGGGTCAAATGCGATCTCAAAAACCGGCGCGTAGGACCCCTTGGGAATATGAATTCGAACCGGGTCTTCGCGCCCTTCCTGAGCGTAGTAGAGATCCAGCCGGCTGCGCAATTTATTTGCCTGAACCCGGACGATCGTGTCGACTGTTGGGTCGAAATCCTCGGGCTTGTCGAACACATCAATGCCGATTGCATAGCCTTTCAGCGTCTCGGACCGGCCGGCCAGCGCTTCGCCGACAATATGCGACAGAAAGCGGTTCAGGCGCGTGGTATCCGCGAAATGCGGACTGACGAGGACGCGCTTCAACTGTTCCTGAATAGCGCTTGGATCGATGGCAGAGCTTACTTCGGCAAGCATGTTTCCCTCCGTCGCTCAACTTTGTCCGATGACGGGCCGCGTCACAAGACAACCCGGCGGTTTAACCGTGACTCACTCGGATGCGGGCCGTGGATCTGCGAGGGTCTGGGCCATGGCGCTCAAAAGAGCCCAGCAAACATATGACCCATGAAAGGACTGAACCATGACAACATTTTCCGAATTCGTACAGAAAGCCAAAGACGACTATACCCGTGTCGAGGACGAGCTGAAATCGTTCGAACAGAAGGTCAAGGACGCGGGCGACGCGACCGACAAGTGGACCCAGGAGCAGGTGACAAAGCTGCAATCCGATCTGCAGGAAGCAAAAGACAAGGTCACTGACCTTGCCGATCGCATCCAGAAAGAAGGCGAAGACGCTGTGACGGACGCGCATGATCAGGCGAAGAACCATTGGGAAGCCTTGCACGCCGCCGTTGCCGCCTATCGCGATCATCTCGACAAGTCGGTCGCCTGACCCTGATCCTGGAGGTCGACATGACTGATTCAGTTAATGAAACCGTGCCGAAACCCGCGCTCATGGAAGAGGTCGCCGGTTGGCAGCCTCGACCGGTCTGGCTGATTGTGCTCGGCGTCGCCATGCTCTGTGTAGGGCTGTGCGCCGTAGCCTTCCCGCTGATGTCCACGCTCGCTGTCGAAGCCTTTGTCGGCGTGGCCCTGCTGGGCGGAGGCATCGTCACAGCGATTCAGGCATTTGCGGAAAAGGCGTGGAAAGGGTTCTTCTGGCTGTTGGCCATCGGTGTTCTGAACGCGCTTGCGGGGCTTGTTCTGTTGCTTGATCCGTTCGGCGGCGTTCTGGCACTGACCC